>CACXCH010000091.1 GCA_902766085.1 uncultured Eubacteriales bacterium | reverse complement strand
TCTTTTGCTTCAATTGCTTGATGTAATCCATTATTGTATCTTCTTCCATACATAATACGTCCTGTAAATTCATCAACAATTAAAACCTCACCATTTTTTACAATGTAATCAACATCTTTTTTCATAACACCATGAGCACGAAGTGCTTGATTAACTGCGTGAACAAGTTCAGAATTTTCTAGGTCGTTAAAGTTTTCTAGGTTAAATTCCTTTTCAGCTTTTGCTATACCCTTTTGAGTTAATGATGCTGATTTTGCCTTTAGGTCAACAATGTAGTCGTATTTTTCATTGTCTTCCTCTTGGTTTAAGTCTTTAACATCCTCTTCAACGATTGTTTTTGATTCTAGTTTACTAACAAATCTATCAGCTTTTACATATATGTCAGATGCTTCATTAGCTCTACCTGAAATAATAAGTGGAGTACGTGCTTCATCAATTAAAATACTATCAATTTCATCAATTATTGCATAATGTAATTTTCTTTGTACTAATTGATTCTTGTATACAACCATATTATCTCTTAAATAATCAAATCCAAATTCATTATTTGTTCCATAAGTAATATCACAGTTATAAGCCTTTTGCTTTTCGCTTGGTTTCATTCCACTTATAACTAGTCCTACTGTAAGGCCTAAAAATGTATAAACTTTTCCCATCCATTCACTGTCTCTTTTTGCTAGATAGTCGTTAACAGTGATTACATGAACTCCTTCTCCTTCAAGAGCATTTAAGTATGCCGGTAAAGTTGCAACCAAAGTTTTACCTTCACCAGTTTTCATTTCAGCTATTCTTCCTTGGTGTAAAATAATTCCACCAATTAACTGAACATCAAAATGTCTCATTCCTAAAACTCTTTTTGAGGCTTCCCTAACAACGGCAAAAGCTTCTGGTAAGATATCATCCAATGTTTTTCCTTCTGACAATAGTTTCTTAAAATAAGGTGTCTTTGCCTTTAATTCATCATCACTTAATTTTTCAAGCTCTGGTTCAAAGCTATTAATCTTCTTGACAATTGGCATAACCCTTTTTACTTCTTTTTCACTGTACGATTTAAATAAACTCATATATCTTCCTCTTTTCTTTTTGCATTCATAAAAATTCCATTAAACTATATCATTTAATTTCATATTTTGCAATATTTTAGCAATCTTTTTTAATAAAAAACTTCCCAAACATATTTTTTTAATATATAATAACTTTATTAAATTCTTTTTATTCTATTAAACATAAAAGTTTAGAGGAGGATTTTTATGAAAACAAAAAAAATTTTTGCTTCTTTTTTAATTTTAGGTTTAACAATATTCATGATAATAAGCATTATTGCAATGTTTCAATCAAATATGCTTTTTTATGGTGCAGATATGTTATATAATTTTTTGAATATAGATTCTCACGATAGTAATATTTTGTTGATTAATGGGCTATTTTATAGTTTATTTATAGTGCTTTTGATTGTGCCTTATATAAAAATAATTTCATTATTAAGAAAAGATTTTAAAATTAATAGTGAAATAAGCAACAATGCTACTAAAAGTGACAAGAATAATTCTATAAATAAAAAGTTAAAAAATTCTCATTCAAGGCAAGAGCAAAATGTTGCACTATTGAAAGAAGATAATGATATTATACATTCAAACATTAAGTTCGTTGTTTCCTTGATATTGATTGTTTCAGCTATTACCATTTTTATTTTACCTAATAATAGTGGTGATGTTTATTATTACATTGCTACCGGAAGGATGAGCTCTATATACAAAATAAATCCTTATAATGTTACTTTGGACGAAGCTCGTAAACTTTACCCTAATGATCCGGTACTTGCAAATTGTTATAAATATTCTGCAACTTATGCATATTGTGGGATTTGGCTCATTATATGCAAAATATTAGCCTGTATTCCAACTAATTTTAACTTGTTGTTCCTATTATTCTTTAAGTTTTTAAGTATAGCCTCTCACCTTTTGAATTGCTATTTAATATTTAAGTTATCATTAATACATCAAAAAGAATTAAAAAATTCAAATAATAAATTCAAGCTTAGAGAAATTTTTAGTTTGTATTCTCCAGCGCAGATAAATAAAGCTCTTATAAACACAATTATATATGCCCTAAATCCGTTAGTAATAATTGATTTACTAATAAATTGCCATAATGATATTTTGTTAATTCTTTCTATATTACTTGCTTTTTATTTAAAGAAAACTCACAGAATAAATCAATCTATTTTGGCAATTACTTTTGGAGCATTAATAAAATACTTTCCATTTATGTTTTTGCCTTATTTGCTAAACGAAGAAAAATCAAATAAAAAAATTTTCCTTTATATATTAGAATCAGCTACTATATTTATAGGTGTAACATTTTTAGTTTCTGGGAATGTAAAAAATATGACTTCATTTTTAACACAGGCTTCTTTGTATAGTACATCGTTTTACTTATGGATATTGACACTTTCAAACTATAATTTTGAAATGCTTAAAGTTATTAGTAAAATTGGAAAAGTTGTTTTCTTAATTATATATTTCTACTCTATAGCTAGGATTTATATAAAAGAAAAAAAGAAAAATGAAAAAATTCAAGAGTCAACAAAAATGAATATTTATATGTTCCTTGTAATTTCATTTATATTATTAGCATTGACAAGTATCAGGTCTTGGTATTATACTTGGATTCTTGTATGTATACCATTTTTTGATATTGAAAAAGACCATTTACAATTGTCAACAATAATGAATATTACAATTTCTATGGTCATAGCAGTTTCTACTATGTATTTATTTGGTGAAACATATATAGTAAGTAATTATACCTTTTTGATTTTCATTATTTTGTCTATATTCTTTAGTTTAACGGATAAAATAAATGAAAAAAAAGTTGTAAACTAATAAATAAACTAGTAATATTTTTACATAAAGTACAAACATTAGTTAATATTATTTACAGGAGGATGTAAAAATGTTTGTATTTAATGTAAAAGTAAATAAAAATTTCTGTTTTAAGATTATTTGTTGTGTAATTGTTATTTTGATTGCTTTATCTCTTTTTTTGAGTATCTCAAAAATTGCTGATAAAGTAAAAACTAAATCTAGTGTAAATAGTAGTTCTACATTAGAAATAAAATCTAACAATTACACAAATTTTTTGAAAGATTGCCATGAAAATATAGATAAGTATGTTGGCAAAAAGATAAAAATCTCTGGATATGTATATAGAATGCCTGATTTTTCTGATGATGAAATAGTTATTGCTAGAACAATGCTTGATATGAAAAACAGCACTGCTGTTGTAGTTGGCCTTCTTGCAAATTATGATAATGCTAAAAGTTTAAACGATAACGTTTGGGTTGAATGTGAAGGTACGATTGAAAAAGGTAATTATCATGGAGATATTCCTATATTACATATTGATAAATGTTCAAAAATTGCAGTACCTGAAGATGAGTTTGTAAGCTCACCTTCTGATTAAAATACAATTTAAGCGTTATCATCAAATAAACTTCTAAATACTCCTTTTTCAATCATTGGACTATAAAGTTCCTTTAATATAATTAGTAATATTGGACCTAAAATCATTCCAAACACTCCAACTATTTTGTATCCTGTATACATTGCAATTAGTGTAAATACTGGATGAATTCCAATATGTTTACTTACCATTTTAGGTTCAAGTACGTTTCTAACTATTCCCATTATTCCAAGCAAAATTATTATTGCAACTCCTAAAATAATGTCTCCATTTAGAGCTTCAACCACTGCCCAAGGAATCATTACTGCACTTGAGCCAAGTATTGGAAGTGCATCAACAAATGCTATTCCTAATGCAGTTAAAAATGGAAACTGAACATTTAGACCTACTAATTTAAATAGTGATAGTCCAATTAGGCAAATCATAAACGATATAAAAATTAGAGTAAATTCTGCTCTTAAATAATTGCCAATTGATTTTGATATCTCTCTTATATATTTTGTTAGTTTTTTCATCCACGAGTCAGGCAAATGGTGTTCCATTTGATCAATCATATAGATTTTATCAGTACACATAAAATAAAGTGCCATTAGTGCAAAGAAAAACATAAATAGTAAATTAGGTATCTTAGTTAAAAATCCTTTTATTTGGTTCAAAGTGTTTGTTATCCAGTTAGTGAATGTTTTAATCAAGTCATCTTCCGAATTTTCAATTGATGTACGCATTTCCTCTGGAAGATTTTGCAATAGCTTCTCATTATTTGTTAGATTATTAAATAAGCTTTTTGTTTTATCAAAATATTCATCAGACCCAGATAATAACTTATCCGCTTCTTTAAATAGTGTTGATGTTCCCCATCCAATAATTAAGAACATTAATAATATTGAAATAGCTATCACAAAAATTGAGCTTGCTCTTCTTGTCCATTTGAAGCTTTTCATTATTAGCTTTATAAGAGGTTCAATTAAAAGAGCTAAAACAAAGGCAATTAAAAATGGTAGATAAAATACAGATAACTTCAATAATATAAATAGAAGCAATAGGGTTAAAGCAAAATTAAAAATACGTTTTAAAACTTTGCTCCAATAATTCAAATCTGTAACCATCTTCAGGCTCCTTCGTTTTAGCTATTTTTATTATATGCACTATTTTTTGTTTTATGCATCCTCTGGGAATGGAATTTCAAGATAAGAAATTTTTTTGTTAATATTTGTCTTTGGCATATCACTGATTTGTATATTATCTTCCTTACTATTAATTACTTGATTACTATTAGGTTGGTTATTATTTGCTTGTAAATTAGTTGATTGAATATTATTCTCTTGACTATTAATTATTTGATTACTATTAGGCTGATTATTATTTGCTTGTAGATTAATTGATCGAATATTATCCATTTGAGTATTATGAATATTATTTGCTTGGTTATCAATTGTTGGGCCATTATTTGCTTGGCTATTATTAGATTGCTTATTACTATTCCTGTTGTTGTCACCAATTTTGTGTATCAATTTATCTAATAATATTATTTTAATTAAATCATATAAAATTGAGCTGTTTTGATTCTTTGAAACCAACATACTTTTATTTCCATCATACCCATCAATCGCATAATAAATCTCATTCACAATTTTTTCTAAAACTTCATTAGTTATATCGTTTTTTCCATTTTTGCTTAATGCTGCTTCTATCATTGGGTTAATAATCTTATAAATTTCTGGGTAATATTTGTCAATATCTTCCATAATATTGCTCGATGCTTTTTTTACATCGTCCTTTAGTTGTTCTCCAACGTCTCTAATATTATTACTTACCTTTTTTATATCTTTGTTGATGTCATTTTCTGCATTTTTTAATTCTGAGTTAACTTTTCCTGTGTCTGTTTTTAAATTTGCCACTAGTTTGTTTTTCTCACTTATTAGATCAGTTTTGCCATTGTTTGAAGAAAACTTATTTATATCCATGGCTTCTTCTGTACTATTTTTTATTTCATTTTTTCTTGCCGTATTCTCATTTGTATTTTTTATCTCATTTTTGCTTGCCATATTCATTGCGTTTCTTATCTCATCATTACTTGCCATATTTTCATTTATATTTTTCAAAGCATACTTTTGATTCAATCTATTATTTGCGAATAAAGTTTTTTCGTCATTATCATCTAGCTGTGAGTTTAAGTCTCCAAAATTTACATTTTCATAGCTAGGGACTCTATCATCTGGAGTGATTACTACAAAATTTTTATTGTTTTTATTGTATGTATTTGCATATAAATCGCTTTCTTTATATTGATTACCCATTATCTCTTTGAAATATTCATTATTATACATAAAAAAATACCTCCTGCATTAATTATATGCAAGAAGGTATAAAAAATGTTAGTTAATATAGTTCAAAAAATGAATGCTAATTAATATACTTTAGAAATTTTTTAAATAAATTTACTAAAAAGTTTTGCATAATCGTATATAAGAAGCATCATTATTATCAGTACAATATGAATAGCATTGTTCAAAGTCAACTCTCCATATTTCAGTGTCTGCATTTAATGATGACGACAAGTAATAGCTATTTAGTTTGTATTTTTCATTATAGTCGAAAAAATCTGTATAATAATAGTATTCCGGGTTGATTCTACCTATATTTGATTTTTCATTACTACCAATTTTAAAAAATGCTCCAAAAGCGTTCCACTCATCTCTAGATGGAATAAACCATCCATCATTCATCTTTTCTTGTATTTTTTCGAGTGGTATCCCAGCTTCTTCCTTAGTGTTTATGTTATTTTCATCATTTTTTGTATATGCTTTTATTATTTCTGATGTATTGCTTTCTCCTTTTCCAAATTCAGTAGATGTTAGTTCTTTTAAATCTTTAGTAATATTTTGATTGTCCAATTTGAATGTTTTATTGTCAAGGTCTTTTAATGACATTACATAAAATCTATTTCCATCTGATATTTTGTTTTTTAATTGTATCATACCTCTTGTACCAAATTGCCCATTAAAAGTTTTTACTTTTCCCTTCCAATCTTTGATTATTTCATATAAATTAACGTTTTCTTTTTTGGGGATAGTATATGACCAATTTTTTTTATAGCTTCCAATAATAAACTTTTTATCATCTTCTGTAAACTTTTTTGATAAATTATAATAATCCTCACAAGTTCTGCAAAAATAAATTCCGCTTCCTCCTGTTAACAGATCACCAAAAATAATTCCATCGTTTTCATCGCTTAGCTTTCCATCACCATCTAGGTCGACGTAAAATCCTCTTAGGTCATCTTCTATTGTAATTTTACCATCACCTGTAGAATCACCTTCATCCTGGTTTAATTCAATTATACTCCTGTCCTGATTTTTTAATATTTCACTTGCTTCAGCAGAAGTTCGAATTGTGTTTTGTAACAAATCATATGCTTCTTTATCTTTGTCCGTAATATTATTTTTAGCAATAGTAGTTGCACTTTCATCTTTAATTAGAATATAAATTATTACTCCTACTAAAATCAATATTATTCCTACAGCTACAGCAATGGTTATAAGTGTAACACCTGTCTGATTTTTTTCATTTTCATAAATAATGCTATTTTTATTCATTATGTTTTCCTCTTTTCCAATATTTCCCATGTTATAATAGCATTATTTTAAAATTATTTCAATAATTTTGGTAATATTTGTAAATTTTTTTTGCTGATTCAGTTGCATTTTTGCAATCAGTTATATCAACTTCAATGCTTCTGTCACATTTAGCATTGAATCCTGCATCTTCGTGTATTTTATCTCTTTCTAAAATCATCTTTCTGATTTCGTCTTCAGTAAACTTGCCATTGTATTGTTTGAACCTCCTTTTTACTCTTTCATTCAAATCAGCTGTAATAAAAATATGACAAGTCATATTGGGGTAGATTGCAACTAAATTTCTAGCGGTAACAACAATATTATACTTTTTTCTATAATAATCGATAATTTTACCTGCATATTCGAAAAGAGCCTTGCTGTTTCCTTTACTAATTAGTTTTGAAACATTCATACCATTTTGGCTTGTTTCAATTTCTTCGTCTGGGACTTTTTGGTTGTCAATATAAATTACCGTATTAGAATTTTCAATTTCAAATCTAACATTTAATTTTTTCATTAATTCAAATGGGTCAATATTTGAAATATCTTTACCTGTCAAATCATATCCAGATTTTGTAATAGCAATAACTATAGCTCTAGCAATAGCGCCTCCATCGATGAAAATACAATTATCAATTAGTTTAATTAGTTCCTTACACGCTGATGTTTTTCCAGCAGCAACTTGCCCCTCAACTCCAATTACAATATTATCCATTTTTAATATTCTCCTATTCTAATTAGTAAATCAAAGTCTTTTTTAAAATCATAAGCCTAAAATATATGTGCTTTGTTATACTCTCAATTAACAAGACATTATCCCTAACAATTATTGCTTTAAATTTCAATTATATATTACTTTATTGTTCAATATATTTTTTTAGAAATTGTCCTGTATAACTGTTTGGATTTTTGCATACCTTTTCTGGAGTACCAACAGATACAATCTCTCCTCCTCTTTCGCCTCCTTCAGGGCCTAGGTCAATGATATAATCACATGTTTTTATTAAATCAAGATTATGTTCAATTACAAGAACAGTGTTACCTTTATCCACCAATTTCTGTAAAATATCTACTAATCTGTGAACATCATCTATGTGAAGGCCTGTTGTTGGCTCATCTAAAATATATAGTGTTTTTCCTGTTGATGCTCTTGAAAGCTCTGTTGCAAGTTTTACTCTTTGCGCCTCTCCTCCTGATAAAGTAGTTGATGGTTGGCCTAAAGTTATATAGCCAAGCCCTACATCATAAAGTGTTTTTATTTTGTTGTATATTCTTGGTACATTTTCAAAGAATTTTAAAGCTTCTTCCACAGTCATATCTAATACATCTGCAATAGATTTGCCTTTATATTTTACTTCAAGAGTTTCCTTATTATAACGTTTTCCCTTACATACATCACAAGGAACATAAACATCTGACAGGAAGTTCATTTCAATTTTAATAATTCCATCACCTGAGCAAGCTTCACATCTTCCCCCTGGAACATTGAAACTAAATCTGCCTTTTTGATAGCCTCTCATTTTTGCTTCATTTGTTGTAGCAAAAATATCTCTGATAAGGTCAAACACACCCGTATAAGTCGCAGGATTTGATCTTGGGCTTCTTCCAATTGGAGATTGGTCAATATTTATTACTTTATCAATGTTTTCTAATCCTTTTATTTTTTCGCATTTTCCTGTTTTCATGTTTGATTTGTTTAGTATTTTATATACATTTTCATAGAGAACATCATTAACTAATGTTGACTTTCCAGAGCCTGAAACTCCTGTTACACATACAAATTGCCCTAATGGTATTTTTACGCTAATATTTTTTAAATTATGTTCTGATGCCTTTACTACTTCTAAATATTTCCCTGTTAATTTTCTTCTATGTTTTGGCACCTCAATTTGCTTTCTACCTGATAAGTATTGACCTGTTATTGAATCTTTTACTTTTGCGATTTCTTCCGCAGTTCCTTGAGCCATTACATTACCACCATGTATTCCTGCCCCAGGTCCAATATCAATTACTTGGTCAGCAGCATACATCGTATCAGTGTCGTGTTCAACCACAATTACAGAATTTCCTAAATCTCTTAATTTTTTCAATGTCGCAATTAATTTGTCATTATCTCTTTGGTGTAAACCAATACTTGGCTCATCTAAAACATACATAACTCCTGTTAGTCCTGAGCCTATTTGAGTTGCTAGTCTAATTCTTTGAGATTCTCCGCCAGACAATGTTCCTGCACTTCTTGATAATGTTAAATAATCAAGACCTACATCAATTAAGAATTGAAGCCTACCTTCAATCTCTTGAATAATTTGATCTGCAATTACTTTCTTTTGCCCTGTGAAAGATAACTTTTCAAGATATTCTTTCATCTGAACAATTGAAAGGTCTGTTAATTCTTTAATATTTAATGTTCCAACTTTTACAGCTAATACTTCAGGTTTTAGTCTCGCTCCATGACAAACCGGACAATCCTGCTCGCTCATATACATTTCATACCATTGAATCATCATATTTGATTTTGTTTCTCTATGGCGTCTTTCGAGTGTTGGAATGACTCCCTCAAACGGAACACTATTCTTTCTAATTCCAAAAGAACTTTGATATTCAAAGTCAATTACTTCATCACCGGTACCATACATTATCTTGTCCATAAACCATTTTGGCAAATCCTTAATTTTTACGCCTTTAATTTTTACTCCATAGTGCTTTGCAATTGACTCAAAATACATTTTTGCAATTGTATCACCTTTTTTAAGTGTACTTGCTCCAAATAATTTTATTCCATCATATAAAGTTAAATTTTTATCTGGGCAAATTAAGTCTTCATCCATCTTTAGCAAATATCCTATTCCTGTACACTCTGGGCAAGCTCCTTCAGGGTTATTAAAAGAAAACATTCTCGGAGTTAGTTCTTCAAAGTTAAATCCACATTTTGGGCAAGAGTAATTTCCACTATAAAGTTTTTCTTCTTTTTTTCCGCTTATAGAAACTTTTACAAGGTTATCTGCAATTTTCATAGCAGTTTCAATTGATTCTGTAAGTCTAGCATTAATATCTTTTTTTATTACAAGTCTATCAACAATAATTTCAATTGTGTGTTTCTTTTTTCTATCAATATCTATGTCATCTGTGAGTTCATATATTTCTCCATCAATCCTGGCTCTTACAAAGCCTTCTTTTTGAAAATCATCAAGTAATTTTTTGTATTCGCCTTTTTTATTTCTTATTACTGGAGCTAAAATTTGTATTTTCGTATTATCTTCTAGTTTTAAAATATCATCAACAATTTGGTCCACCGACTGTTTTTCAATTTTGGTTCCACAATTAGGACAATATGGAGTTCCAACTCTAGCGTAAAGCAAACGTAAATAATCATATATCTCTGTTACAGTTCCAACAGTTGATCTTGGGTTTCTTGATGTTGTTTTTTGATCTATTGATATAGCAGGAGATAATCCTTCAATTGAATCAACATTTGGTTTATCCATCATTCCTAAAAACTGCCTTGCATACGATGATAAACTCTCGACATATCTTCTTTGCCCTTCTGCATATAAAGTATCAAATGCAAGTGATGACTTTCCTGAACCTGATAATCCTGTAATAACTACAAGTTTATTTTTAGGAATTTCTATATCTATATTTTTTAGATTATGCTCTCTTGCACCTTTTATAACGATTTTGTCATTTTCCATTACTTCATAAATCCTCTCATTTTAATTAAATACTGCGTTATGGGTTAATGCTTTTTTATAACGAATCTACAAAAAACATAATATTTAATATACAAGTAAAATGTGCCTTTAGCCACCAACCGCACAACGTAAGTGAAGGACAAAATTTTTGACTGCCTTTATAATTTCTATGAGCCAAGTTCCTTTATTTTATCCCTTATTGCTGCTGCTTTTTCAAATTCTAAGTTTTGTGCATAATTTATCATTTCATTAGTTAATCTATTTATTGCTTCTTCTATCGTTTCTCCTTCGTTGACATCTGCACTCGTTTTGTCAATCTCATAAGTTGCCTTAATTGATTCTCTAATTTCCTTTTTAATTGTTTTTGGAGTTATTCCGTGCTTTCTATTATATTCTTCCTGTATCTTTCTTCTACGATTTGTTTCTGAAATTGCTTTGTCCATTGAATCTGTTAATTCATCTGCATACATTATTACTTTACCATCTGTGTTTCTTGCTGCTCTTCCTATAGTTTGAATTAGTGAGCGTTCTGAACGTAAGAATCCTTCTTTGTCAGCGTCTAAAATTGCAACTAGTGAAACCTCTGGAATGTCAAGCCCCTCTCTTAGAAGATTAATTCCAACAAGTACATCAAATTTTCCAAGACGCAAATCTCTAATAATTTCCATTCTTTCAAGTGCTTTTATATCCGAATGCATGTATCTAACTTTTATATCAAGTCCAGTCAAATACTTTGTTAAATCCTCTGCCATTTTTTTAGTTAATGTTGTGACTAAAACTCTTTCTTTCTTTTCGACTCTTTCATTTATTTGTGCTATTAAATCATCTACTTGGTTTTCAACCGGTTTTACTTCTATCTTAGGGTCTAGAAGTCCTGTAGGTCTAATAATTTGCTCTGCAATTCTTCCTTTTGAATGTTCTATTTCATAATCACCTGGTGTTGCACTAAAAAATACAACTTGATTAATTCTTTGTTCAAACTCCTTAAATGTAAGAGGTCTGTTATCATAAGCTGATGGCAATCTAAATCCATAATTTACCAAAGTTTCTTTTCTAGCGTGATCTCCATTGTACATTGCTCTTACCTGTGGAAGTGTAGCGTGAGATTCATCAACTAATAATAAGTAATCTTTTGGAAAATAGTCAAATAATGTAAATGGTGGCTCTCCTGGTTTTCTTCCAGAAATGTGCCTTGAATAGTTTTCAATCCCTTGGCAGTATCCAGTTTCTTTCATCATCTCTAAGTCAAAATTAGTACGTTCTTTTATTCTTTGAGCCTCAACAAGCTTTCCGTTATCAGTAAAGTATTTAATTTGTTCTTCGAGTTCTTTTTCTATCGTGCCAATTGCTCTTGTCATCTTTTCAGTGGTTGTAACATATTGAGAATTAGGTACAATTAGCACGCTCAAAACATCTGATATTTTTTTTCCAGTTAATGGGTTGATTTCCTCGATTTTATCAATTTCATCTCCCCAAAAGTTGATTCTTAAAGCAACATCTCCTTTGTCTGCTGGAAAAACTTCAACTGTGTCTCCTTTTGCTCTAAATGTTCCTCTCTTAAAGTCAATCTCATTTCTAGTATATTGCATTGTAATTAATTTTTTTAGGAAATCATTTCTTTCATAAGTCATTCCTTGTTTTAGAGCTATTATCATATTTTGGTAATCTTCAGGATCTCCTAATCCATAAAGGCAAGAAACAGAGGCAACAATTATCGTATCTCTAGATTCTACAAGAGATGCTGTTGCTGCCATTCTTAATTTATCTATTTCATCATTAATGCTTGCATCTTTTTCAATATACGTATCTGATGATGGAACATAGGCTTCTGGTTGATAATAATCATAAAACGATACAAAATACTCTACATTGTTTTCAGGAAAAAATTCTTTAAATTCACTATATAATTGTCCTGCTAAAGTTTTATTATGTGCTAAAACCAGTGTTGGCTTTTGAACTCTTTCAATAATATTAGCCATTGTAAAAGTTTTTCCTGAACCTGTTACTCCTAATAAAGTTTGAAATTTTTCCTTGTTGTTTAGTCCATCTACCAAATAATCAATCGCCTGTGGTTGATCTCCTGTTGGCTTAAATGGTGAGTGTAATTTAAACATTTTTTCTCCTTTTTATGCTATCTAAAGTCATTAACTATGAGCAAAATAAGCTGTTTTGTTGTTTAGTTACTATAAAATTCTTTATTAACACGCTATTAATTAGTGCATATTTGCATTAGGGTCTCCCCAAGGAGTCCCATGACTATGCTCATTTTCTGAGTAATCTTCAGCTATTTGACTATCGTTATCCTCATTTTCTATATCGTAAACATCATCAATTTTGGTTGCATTATTTTGATTTTTTGCTTTTGCTTCATCAATTCTTCGTTGTTCATCATTTATCTGATTATTATCACGCCTATCTACAATTTCCTGTGCCTTTGACGTGTTGCTCTTTATATAAGGTTCAGACTCAATATCAGCACCAATCATTTGCTCTCTTGAATTATAACCTCTTGCATAGAATGTTCCGTATTTATCATTGTCTCTGTAAATTCCTATGCATTGATCGCTCTCTGACGCAAGACCTTTTACTCTTATTCCAACTTCAACCTTTACATCACGTATATTGCCATCTCCTGAGGCTAATGACATCTGAGGTGACGAAGATAAAACCTCATATTTACTTGGGTCAATTATTTCATATTCTCCATCAGATTTTTGTCCAACCATAAATGTATTCCCATTTGAATCTTGCAATATTTTATAATTTTGATATTGCATTCCAAGAATTTGGTTTAACGTAAATTTCGACGAAACTTTATCGTTTCCCTTAATGTCTGTAGAGGAATATCCTTTGAAGTCATCATCAGTTAGTCCCTTATTGCCTTCAATTTTGGTGTATTCTTTAATTGCATCACTATCAAGCCCTAAACTGTTGCCTATGTTTTCTAGTTCACTTTTTTGTTGTTCTTTTTCAATAAGTTCATTCAATGATTTTTTAGTTTTGTTATCATTTAATTTTTCTATTTCTGCTTTTTCAATTTGAGCTTTTTTCTCATAGTTTTCATTAACTTCAATTCCATTAAATTCTTGCATTGCTTTTATTTTTGCTACATCAATAGGTTTATATGGCTTGATTTTGTTTTCATCATCAACAACATACAAAAGCTTTTTTTCTTCTCCAGTTTCAAAATCTTTGCAAATTGCTTCATATATTACTTTTCCATCTGATAGTTTATTGTATGTTATATCTGTAATTTCAAAATTTTGTTTATTATCAATAAAATTTTGCTGAATTGTTTTCTTAATTTCGTTAAGTTTAGTTATTTGTTCTTCGTTGCTTAATTCTTCAAAATCTTTTTCATCCATAGTTATTGCTCCCTTATCGGTTTTTAACACATTATAACATTTGATAGTTCAAAAATCAATATAAGTAAAGAGATTTAACTACATAAAAAAAGTTAAGCAAAATGCTTAACTTTTTTATATTATTTGGCGTAATCAGTTACCCTTTTTTCTCTAATCAAATTAACTTTTATTTGGCCTGGATATTCCATTTCATCTTCAATTTGCTTTGAAATATCTCTAGCTAAAATTGTCATTTGATCATCAGAGATTTTTTCAGGTTTTACAATTATTCTAATTTCTCTTCCTGCTTGAATAGCATAAGATTTATCAACCCCATCGAATCCATTTGCAATATCTTCAAGTTGTTCAAGTCTTTTTGTGTATGCTTCTAATGTTTCCCTTCTTGCTCCTGGTCTAGAAGCAGATATAGCATCTGCTGCCTGTATTAAATATGCTTCAGGAGTTGTTGCTTCAACATCACCATGATGAGCTTCAACTGCATTTATTACTCTAGGATTTTCTTTGTATTTTTTTAGAATGTCAACACCTATCTGAACGTGAGTTCCCTCCATATCGTGATCTAGGGCTTTTCCTATATCGTGTAATAGTCCTGCTCTTGCTGCAAGTTTAGTGTCAAGTCCTAATTCATCAGCCATCATTCTTGCCAAATTAGATACTTCAATTGAGTGCATCAAAACATTTTGGCCATAACTTGTTCTAAATTTAAGTTTTCCAAGTAAATTGATAATATCAGGGTTAAGCCCCATTACTCCTGTTTCCATTGCAGCTCTTTCGCCTTCTTCTTTTATATCTTTAGCTACTTGAGTTTTAGCCTTTTCAACCATTTCTTCAATTTTAGCTGGATGAATCCTGCCATCTTCAATAAGATTCTCTAATGCAATTTTTGCAACCTCTCTTCTAAGTGGATCAAAACCGGAAATAACAACTGATTCAGGAGTATCATCAATTATAAAATCAACTCCAGTTAATGTTTCAAGAGACTTGATATTACGCCCCTCTCTACCAATTATTCTTCCCTTCATTTCATCATTTGGAAGTGCAACAATTGATACTGTAGTTTCAGCAGTGTGGTCAGCAGCACATTTTTGAATAGCATATGTAATAATATTTTTTGCTCTATCTTCTGAAGTTTCTTTTATTTCTTCTTCATTCTTTCTAATTTTCTCTGCTTTTTCAGATGTTAGAGTTTGATCGACTCTCTTCAAAATTTCATTTTTAGCCTCATCAACTGAATATCTTGCAATTTTTTCGAGTTCATCAAGTTCGCTGTCTTTAAGTTTCTGTACTTCCTCTTCTTTTTTATTAATCTCATCTTCACGTACATCTAATTGCTTCATTCTTTTTTCTTGATCATAAATTTTTTTATCAAGACTTTCTTCTTTTTGAATAAGTCTTTTCTCTTGACGAGAAACATCACTTCTTCTTT
>CACXCH010000090.1 GCA_902766085.1 uncultured Eubacteriales bacterium | reverse complement strand
CCCATTTCCATTCTTCTTAAGCTTGTTCTTTCAACTCCTATAGAAAGTGCCATTCTGTCAATCTGTGAAAAATCACATTTTATTCCAATTTCTTCTAGAACATAAGGATCCTCTTTTATTTTTTCAATTGCATCTTTTCCAAGGGCTTTAAAAACACTTTGAGCACTTGAAGATCCAATTCCAAACTTTTCGAGGAATCCAACAATTTGCCATAGTTCATAGCTTTCAATAAAACTTTCTGAAATTGTCATTGCCTTGTCTGTAGTAATTCCCTTTATTAGAGCAAGCATCTCTGGGTTAGATTTTAAAACATTTATTGTATTTTTGCCAAATTTATCAATTATTTTTTTCGCAGTTGCTGGTCCAACTCCTTTTATTATTCCGCTTCCCAAATATTTTTCTAATCCATCTAAGGTTTCAGGCATAACCTTTTCAAAAGACTCTACCTTAAATTGTTCTCCATATTCTGGGTGAGTAACCATTTTGCCGATAGCCTTTAGATTATCCCCCTTATTTACAAATGGTAAATATCCAACTAATGTTAAATTGCCATTTTTTGTTATTTTACTATTAAGGATTTCATCATTGCTTTCAAACTTATTAACATTAACATTTGCAATTGTATATCCATTTTGTTCGTTTCTGTAAATAATTGTTTCAACTTGTCCTTGTAAATTCATCATTCCTCTTTCTTAATTAACGTTAATACGAATTATATTATAAAAAGCAATAAAAAACAATATAATTCTAGAAGAAATTATTAAATATGAAAAAACAATGAATAAGAAATCTTATTCATTGTTTTTTGGAAATTTAGAATATTAATACATACCTCCGCCCATATTAGCTGCTTGGTTTGCATTTTCATCTTTTTTTTCAGGAATGTCTGTTACTATACTTTCAGTTGTTAATATCATTGATGATACTGATTCTGCATTTTGTAATGCACTTCTTGATACTTTAGTTGGATCTACTATTCCTTGTTTTTTCATATCAACATATTGTAATGTTTTTGCATCAAATCCTATTCCTGGCTCAGAGTTTTTAATTTTTTCAATAATTACTGCTGGTTCAAGTCCTGCATTAATTGCTATTTGTCTAGCTGGTTCTTCAAGAGCTTTTAAGATTATTCTTCCACCGATTTTCTCGTCTCCTTCTAGTTTATTTACTTCTGCTTCAAGCTCTTTGCTTATATTTAAGTAAGCTGTACCACCACCTGGCAATATTCCTTCTTCAACTGCTGCTCTTGTTGCTGATAAAGCATCTTCAATTCTTAATTTTCTGTCTTTCATTTCAACTTCTGTTGCTGCTCCAACCTCAATTACAGCAACACCACCTGCTAATTTTGCAAGTCTCTTTTCAAGTTGTTCTTTATCATATTCGCTCTTTTCATCTCTTATTTGAGCTCTTAATTGACCAACTCTATCTGCAATTTGTTGTTTATCTCCTTCGCCACCTACGATTATTGTTTCATCTTTGCTAATTTTAACTTGTTTAGCTCTACCAAGTTGTTCAATTGTTACATCCTTTAATTCAAGTCCAACATCTGAAGTAATAACTTCACCACCTGTTAGGATTGCCATATCTTGTAGCATTTCTTTTCTCTTATCGCCATATCCTGGAGCTTTAACAGCTACAACATTTAATACTCCTCTTAATTTGTTAAGAATTAATGTTGATAGTGCTTCTCCTTCAATATCGTCACAAACTATAACAAGTTTTCCACTTATTTTCATCAAGTTTTCAAGTAATGGTAGAATTTCTTGAATGTTTGAAATCTTTTTATCTGTTATTAGAATATAGGGATTATCCATATCTGCTGTCATTTTTTCTGTATCAGTTGCCATATATGGAGAAACATATCCTTTATCAAATTGCATTCCTTCTACAACATTTAATTCTGTTGAAGATGTTTTTGATTCTTCAACTGTAATAACTCCATCTTTTGAAACTTTTTCCATTGCTTCAGCAATTAATTCACCAATTTCTTCATTATCAGCTGAGATACTTGCAACTCTTGCAATATCGTCTTTTCCATTAACAGATACACTATTTTTTCTAAGAATTTCTACAGCTTTGTCAGTTGTTTTATCCATACCTCTTTTAATAGCCATTGGATCTCCACCTGCTGCAACATTCTTAACTCCTTCTTTAATCATACTTTGTGCTAATACTGTAGCTGTTGTTGTTCCATCACCTGCTACATCGTTTGTTTTTTCACTAACTTCTTTTACAATTTGTGCTCCCATATTTTCAAACTTATCTTCAAGTTCAATGTCCTTTGCAATTGTAACACCATCATTTGTAATTAATGGAGAGCCATAGCTCTTATCAAGAACTACGTTTCTTCCTTTTGGTCCAAGTGTAACCTTTACTGTGTCAGCTAATTTGTTAACACCATCTAATAATTTTCTTCTGGCTTCCTCGCCGTATTTTATTTGTTTTGCCATATCTTTATACCTCCAAATTTATTTTTATAATCTAAACATTAATTTTATGTTTTTTATAAAATTTATATAATTAAGTTTATAATGTTAGAAAATGATTTTTTCAAATCATTTTTTAATAGTTATCTTTTATTCTGCTATTGCAAGAATATCATCTTGTCTAACAATTATGTAATCTTCTCCTTCGTATTTAACTTCTGTTCCAGAATATTTATTGATAACAACCTTATCTCCTTTTTTTACTTGCATTGTAACCTTTTTGCCATCAACTTCTCCTCCAGGTCCAACAGCAATTACCTCAGCAATTTGTGGCTTTTCCTTGCTTCCACTTGAAAGAATAATTCCACTTTTTGTAGTTTCCTCTGCCTCAGTCATTTTTAAAACAACTCTGTCATTTAATGGTTTTAACATATCAATTACCTCCTTATATATTATATAGGCTGCTATTATTAATATTAAAAAATTAGCAGTCTTTTTTATAGACTGCTAATAATTTATATCTTTTTTTAGCAAATGTCAAGTTAGTTTGCTAATTTTCACAAAACTT
>CACXCH010000089.1 GCA_902766085.1 uncultured Eubacteriales bacterium | reverse complement strand
GGACTAAAATATAAAAATTGTCACGGAAGACCGGGTCATGAAAATGATCCAGTACCAAATAAAAAATAAAAATACAATAAAAAGCCAATATTAATATATTGGCTTTTTCTATATTATGGTATTGATTTTTTTTACAAAAAAATGGTATAATAAAAAATGCAGAAAGGAGCTTAAAATGAGCGATAATTCAGGTTATGGACCGAAGAAGATATATAGCAATTATCAAATGAGTTATTACTCATTTGGCGAATAGAAACTATATATTTTCTTCTGAATTTTTATGAAAGGAGAAAATATTAATGGAAAATACCGCAGTTAAAGAAATTAAAATTGCTGATTTATCTGATGATAATAATTTAATTGATATTGCAAAATCATTGGATGAATACAGCGATAATCAAATTCTAAAATTATGTTCTGCTTTGACAGATGAAAAATTATCATTAATTTTTACACAAGCAGATGTTAGCTCACAAAGAAGACTTGTTAATTTTATGACAAATGAAAAAATTATTAAAACATTTACTTTTATGCCTAAAGATGATATTGTTGATATCTTAGGAGTTATTGATATTGGCAAGGCTAAAGAACTTATTAACAAGATGAAAGAAGGGGACAGGACAGTTATAAATGAACTGCTTGGATATAAAGAGGATACTGCAGGTGGAATTATGACTACCGAGTATATTACTTTATATGGAAGCTTAACCTTGCTACAGGCGATTCATAAAATAAAAGAATTGTCTCCCAAAACAGAACTAATTGATACAATTTTTGTTATGGATGATAACAAACACATTAATGGAGTTGCAAGTTTAAGGGATATTTTAATCAACGACGAGAACAAAACTCTTGATGAGATTTCTGATAAAAACTTTAAATATGTTGAGCCTGAAATGGACCAGGAGCAAGTTGCTTTGATGGCGTCAAAATATGATTTAAATGTAATCCCTGTTGTTAACAGGAATATGAAAATGCTTGGAATTATTACTATTGATGATATTGTTGATGTTATGTCTGAAGAACAAACAGAGGACGTATTAAAAATGGGTGGTGTTGCTAAAGTAGAAACACTTGATACAAAAATATGGGATTCTTTTAAACTAAGATTTCCTTGGTTACTTGTTAACCTTGCTACTGCCTTTTTGGCCTCTCTTACGATAAAAGCTTTTGAGGGAGTTATATCTCAGGTTGTTGCCTTATCATCAATAATGTCCATTGTTACTGGAATGGGCGGAAATGCTGGAACGCAAACAGTTTCAATAATTATTAGAAACATTGCCATGGGAAATGTAAAATTAAAGGATACATGGAAACTACTTGTAAAAGAAATTGCACTTGGTGTAATTAATGGAATTGGAATTGGACTAATAACAGGAATAATTGTTTCCCTAATTTATGGAAATGCATATTTAGGAATAATTATATGTTTAGCAATAATAGGAAATTTAGTAGTAGCTGGAGTATCTGGACTATTAATACCAACAGTCTTAGACAAACTACATATTGACCCAGCATTGTCTTCATCAATATTCTTAACTACAGCAACAGATGTATTAGGATTTTTTATATTTTTAAGTTTAGCAAAATTGTTTTTACCAATGCTAACGTAGAATGATATGGAAAACTTTAGCCCATTT
Source organism: uncultured Eubacteriales bacterium (assembly GCA_902766085.1). Classification (GTDB taxonomy): domain Bacteria; phylum Bacillota; class Clostridia; order TANB77; family CAG-508; genus CAG-793. The sequence goes on along the minus strand of CACXCH010000089.1, from coordinate 29,031 downwards.
GAGAAATTTTTTATAAATGAAATATAATGCTAATGTAAGCTGTTACGAAAAGCTTGATTTTTCTACATAATTAGTGTAAAATAAATATGCAAGTTAAATGGTCGCAGATGTGAATCGAAAGGTTGCATCTGAGGAAAGTCCGGGCCCCATAGAGCAAAGATGCTTGATAACGTCAAGTGAGGGTAACCTTAAGGAAAGTGCAACAGAAAATAACCGCCTCTTCTGAGGTAAGGGTGAAAAGGCGAGGCAAGAGCTCACCGTAAGAATAGTGATATTCTTAGCCGTGTAAACCCCATCTGGAGCAACACCGAGACTAGGAGGATAAGACTGCTCGTCATCTCCTTAATTTGGTGGCATGAGCCAAGTAGCAATATTTGGCCTAGATAAATGGCCATTCTCGACAGAACCCGGCTTATAGATTTGCTAAAAGCACTAGGAAGCTAGTGCTTTTTTTAATAATTATATATTAAAACTCAAAACTATGCTATAATGTAATAGCTATTCATATATTTAAAAAGAAAAAGTTACTAGTTGATGTTTAGATTAATATTAAACTTTAACATTACTAACTGTTTAAAAATATTAACTAGCAACAAGAGAGGAATTAAAAATGAATTTCAATGAGTTAAGAAAAAAATACAAATTTTTTTATTATAATGATTTTGAAATTATTGATGAAAAAAATGAAATTATTTTAAAGTTTGATTTTGAGATTCCAAATCTTGCACGTTTTTTTCCTACAACAACAATATTGAAGAAGAATTTCAAATTAAAGGATGTTAATTCTATTAAAGCAAAAAATATGGTTTTTAACATAGGACTAATTGAACTCATAAGTTATTGGAAATGTGCTTGTCCTGAAAATGTTATTATTAAATGTGGATATTTAAACTCAGAACAGATTGCATTTTGGAAAAAGTTATACTTTAATGGCTTAGGAGAATTATTTTATAGAAATAATATAAAAACTGATATTGATAGTTTTATGAATATTAAAACATCATCTAAGATTGAAGATAGTACAGATTCTGAGAATGGAGATAGTAATAATATTAAAGTATTATCTTCTATTGATGATAGTATGAATATTGAAAAAGTTACTGATCCTTCAAGTGGGTATATAGTACCAATAGGAGGGGGAAAGGATTCAGTGGTTACTCTTGAGACACTTCCTCTTGATAGAAAAAAGGATTTTTGCCTAATAATTAATCCAAAACGTGTTACATTAAAATGTGCAGAGCTTGCCGGATTTGAAAGTAACAACATTATTGAAATAAAAAGAACAATTGATCCAAGTTTAATTGATTTAAATTCAAAAGGATTTATTAATGGCCATACACCATTTTCAGCAATGCTTGCATTTACATCATATTTTGTTGCATATTTGCTAGGGAAAAAATATATAAGTTTATCAAATGAAAATAGTGCAAATGAATCAAACGTGAAAGGTGAAAACATTAATCACCAATATTCAAAAAGTTTCGAATTTGAATGTGATTTTGAAAAATATGCTGATAAATACCTTAGAGCTCCGGTAAAGTATTTCAGTTTTTTAAGGCCATTAAACGAATTGCAGATTGCTAAATTATTTTCAAAATATGAGAAATATCACAGTGTTTTCAAAAGCTGCAATGTTGGCTCTAAGAATGAAAACTGGATTTGGTGTTGCAATTGTGCTAAATGCTTATTTGCATTCACAATCCTTAGTCCATTTCTATACAAGGATAAATTAGTCAGTATTTTTAAAGAGGACTTATTTGAAAAGAAGTCATTATTAGAAACTTTTATTGAACTTACAGGAAATGGCGAATATAAGCCTTTTGACTGTGTTGGAACTTATGAAGAGGTTAACTATGCTGTTACTTTTGTAATAAAAAAGATGGAAAATGAAAATAAAGAACTACCATATTTGCTTAAATATTATAAGGAAAACTTTACTATGGCAGATATGAGTGAAGATATCACAAAAAGATACAATGAAAATAATAATTTAACACCAGAGCAAAACGAAATACTAAAAAATGCAATTTTAAATTGTTAAAAAAGTAAAAATTAAAAAGCATTGCAATTAAAAAACAACAAAATTAAAAAAGCATTGCAGTCGAAAAAAGTAAAATTTAAAAGAGCATTGTTGTTAGAAAGAGGAATTTAATGGTTAGCGATTTGATTAAATATTTATCAAGCAAGAAAATAAATATATTAGGATTTGGTAGAGAAGGGCAATCTACATACAAATTAATTAGAAAATACTTACCTGAAAAAGAAATTATAATTTCTGATTTAAAAGAAAATTTCCAAAATGAATATGACTTCCTTGAAAATGATAAAAATGTAGAATTTATAAGCGGAAGCAAATACTTAGATGATTTGGAAAAGTACGATATTATAATAAAATCACCTGGAATTTCTTTTGCAAAGATTGATATTTCAAAATTTAGAGACAAGATATCATCACAAATGGAACTATTTATGCAATTCTTTAGTAACTATACAATTGGAATTACTGGAACAAAAGGAAAAAGCACAACTTCGTCTTTAATTTATTCTATACTTAAAGAACAAAATAAAGATTGCTTATTACTTGGTAATATTGGAAAGCCTATATTTGAATACGTTGACAAAATAAATGAAAATACAATATTAGTACTTGAAATGTCAGCACATCAACTAGAATTTATGACACACTCACCTAATATTGCAATTTTACTTAATGTATTTGAAGAACATTTAGATCATTACAAATCTTACGAAGATTATATTAAAGCAAAATGTAATATTTACAAATTTCAAAATGAAAATGATCATTTTTTGTATAGTATTGATAATGAAAAACTTCGAGAATATGTTAAATTTCCAAAGGCTAAAACCTACACAATAAGTGTTGAGAAAAATGCTGATTCTGATATAAGTCTAGTTGGGGACGATGTTTATTTTGAAAATAAAAAAATATATGACCAAAATCAAAAACGTAATTTGGTTGGTACATATAACTTGAGTAACATAATGTTTGCACTCGGGGTTTCTGAAATATTAAATCTGGATTTGAAAAAATCTATTCAGAGTGTTAATAATTTTAAAACACTAAAACATAGATTAGAATACGTTGGAAAATTTAATGGCATAGAATTTTATGATAATAGTATTGCAACTGTACCAATGGCTACTATAGAAGCTGTAAAAGCATTAAAGAACGTTGATACATTAATAATTGGGGGTATGGATAGAGGGATAGACTACTCAGAATTTATAGAATATATTGACAATTCTAATATATCTAATATAGTATGTATGCCAAAAACTGGACACGATATTGCTAAAAAATTAAAAAATAAAAAAGCATATATTGTAAATACAATAGAAGAAGCTGTTAATGTTTCAAAAAAAGTCACTAAAAAAGATAAATCGTGTTTATTATCTCCAGCAGCAGCAAGCTATGGCTTTTTCAAAAACTTTGAAGAAAAAGGTGACAAATTTCAAGAGCTAGTAAAGAAAAATTAAACTTCAAGAATTAGTAAAAGTGAATCAAATCCCAAGGATTAGTAAGGCAAAATAAAATTTCAAGAATTAGTAAAAAGGAATTAAAATTGTAAAATGTTTGATTTAGAAGAAGCAAAAAAGAAAAACAAAGAACAAATGCAGAAAATAATTGAATATAGTCAATCTGCTAAAATTGATGATAAAAAGAAGGAGCTTGAAGAACTAGAAAAACAAACCATGAATTCAAATTTCTGGCAAGATAATGAAAACTCATCAAAAGTGTCAGCTAGAATAACTGAGTTAAAGAAAAAAATTCAGGAGTTTTCATCAGTTAAAGAAAAAGTAAACACAGTTGAAGAAATGATTGAACTCTTAGGTGAAGAAAGCGATAACGATATAGAACTGGAAATTGAAAAAGAGACTAAAGAAATTGACAAGGGTTTAGAGAACCTTGAAATAGAAACTCTTTTATCTGGGAAATATGATAAAAATAACGCAATTATAACTATTCATCCTGGAGCTGGTGGGACTGAAGCACAAGACTGGGCAGAAATGCTATATAGAATGTATACTAGATGGGCACAAAGCAACAACTTTCAATGCGAGGAACTTGATTATTTACAAGGCGATGAGGCAGGAATAAAAAGCGTAACATTTTTAATTTCTGGAGACTATGCTTATGGATATTTAAAATCAGAACACGGTGTTCATAGGCTTGTAAGAATTTCACCATTTGACGCAGGTGGTAGGAGACATACATCATTTGCATCTGTGGAGGTTTTACCTGAAATAAATGATGATGATGATGTCTACATAAGACCAGAAGATATTAAAATGGAGGTTTATAGATCATCGGGAGCTGGAGGACAGCATATCAACAAAACATCGTCAGCGGTAAGACTAATTCATATTCCTACTGGAATTGTAGTAAATTGCCAGACCCAAAGAAGTCAATTTCAAAATAGAGATACAGCAATGAAAATGCTTAAGTCAAAACTTATCAATTTAAAAGAAAAGGAAAACAAAGAACGAATAGAAGACTTAAAGGGAAATCAAATGGACATTGCTTGGGGAAGTCAAATTAGATCTTATGTATTTTGCCCATACACTATGGTAAAAGATCATAGAACAAATTATGAAGTAGGGGACGTAAAAAAAGTTATGGATGGGGATTTAAATGACTTTATTTTTGAATATTTAAAATTTATTGCAAAAAACAAATAAGTTACTTAAATGGCACAATTTAAACTATAACTGACTTTACTTATATGATTAAAAATATTTAAAAAAAGTATTAACAAAAAATTTTTTTTATGATATATATATCTTATAAGAAATTAAGGAGGTTTTACCAATGAAAAACTATATTAAAAAACTTGGTGTAGCATCAATATGCATTTCAATTTTATTAATTATTATTTCACTATTTATGATCAATAAACCAGTAGAAACAATTGCTGTTGTTATTGTTTTACTTGGTTATGTATTAGTAATTGACGGTCTAATACATTTTGTTTCATATTTTAACATTAAAGACGAATATAGATATTTCAGCTTTGAACTTGCTGAATCTATAATCTATATTATTCTAGGGTTCTTAATTGTTAGATATGCTAATACAGTTGAAACAATTTTACCAACAGTTGTTGGAATTTGGATTGTAATTCAAGGAATCAATGAAATCCAAATAGCATTCAACATTAGAGGAATTCGTGGTATAGAATGGGGAATGGTTCTTTTACTATCATTAGTTTCAATTGCACTTGGAGTTGGAATAATATTTAAACCAAATCTTTCATTTGATATTATGATTAGACTTGCAGGAGCTATATTGCTTTATAGTCAAATTATTACTTTATATGATAATATTTATTTTATTATACAAGTAAAGGATGTTAAAAAAGAGATCAAAAAGCTAAAAGATGAGGATAAATAAAGCAATAATCTAACAAAAAATTTATGCTATTATTTTTAGTATAATAAAAATAAACAATACTTTTAAAGCAAAAGACAAATATTTGCTAATAAAAAGCAAAAGTCTTTTCAGAAAAAGTATTGTTTATTTTTTAATTTTAATATGAAAGTCATATAAATATTTTTCTTATTTGACTCAAGAAATTAAGAAAAATTAACTAATTTTACAAAAGAGAATCTTAAATATTATATTAGTTTTGAGAGTATTATACAATTATCGGTTCAATTTGTTCATTATCAAGAGCCTTTTTTATTGAAGGAACAATATATTCTGGATGAAAAACTATAGACCTTGGCTTAGTTAAAGGATTATCTTGATTAAATGGTACAAAATAATAATTTCTTGTATTTAATAGCTTTCCTATATTTTCAGCATTTGCACCTAAAGCATCGTTTGTTGAAATGGCGACTAGCACTGGTTTGTTGTTTCTCAAGTGAGATTTTACAGCCATTGTAACAGGAGTATCATTAATTCCATTTGCAAGCTTTGATATTGTGTTACTGCTTGCAGGAGCAATAACCATTATATCAGTCATTTTCTTAGGACCTATAGGTTCTGCTTCTTGTATAGTGTGGATAATTTTATTTCCTGTTATTTCTTCAATTTCTTTAATATGCTTACTAGCATTACCGAATTTTGTATCAAGATTGTATGCATTGAATGACATTATTGGTAAAATATTTGCGCCTTCTTTTTTTATATCTTTTAAAACTTTAATTGTTTTATCAAATGTACAAAATGAACCTGTTAAGGCAAATCCAATATTTACATCTTTTAATTCCATAAAAATAAACACTCCTTTCCTAGAATACCATATAATATAATATGTAAAGTGAAAAGAAATGTTTATGTAAATTAATTTGAATTTAGATGAATTATTCTTTTTCAGGTTTATAATTTGATAATGGGTTTGCTTCAATAGCATTTCTAACTTGTTCATTATCTACGTGTGTATATATTTCAGTAGTTGCAATACTTTGGTGACCTAACAATTCTTGCAAAGCACGAATATCAACATTACCATATTTATACATTAAAGTAGCAGCAGTGTGACGTAATTTATGAACAGAATATTTGGTTGTATCAAGACCTGACTTTTGCAATTCTGAAGTTACAACATATTCTACCATTCTTCTGCTTATTCGAGTATTGTTATTGCTTAAAAACAAAGCCTTATCAGAATTTTTAGAATCTTTTTTAGTTCTTGAAGATCTAACACTTAAATACTCTTTTATTGCATTAATACAAGAGTCATTAAGATAAATTGCACGTTCCTTGTTTCCTTTACCAATAACAGTTAATCTTTTGTCATCAAAGTTTATATCAGAAATATTTATATTAACAAGCTCCGACAAACGTAGACCACAATTTAAAAACAGGGTAATTATTGCATAATTACGCTCTTTGAATTTTGTACTATCATTAGCGGTTGTATTTAATAATTTTTCTGAATCTTCTAGAGTTAAATACTTTGGCAAACGCTTATTAAGCTTAGGAGTTTCAAGATTTTGAGCCGGATTTTCTTGTAATTTATGAGACGTAACAGTTAAATATTTAAAAAATATTCTCAAAGTTGATATTTTTCTAGCACACGTAGCAGGCCCACAATTTCTATTAATTGATAAGTATGAGATAAAACTATGAATATCATCTTGCTTTATTTTAGAAAGCTGTTCAAGAGTAAAATCAGAAATATCAATTTTTTCAAAATTAGTTTCTCTTGTTAAATGAAAATGATATTTCATATATTTTAAAAACATATTCAAATCAAAATTATATTGTTCAACGGAATTTTTAGATTTATTTTTATATGTTAAGGAATAGTCTAAAAATTCGTTAACATAGCTTGGATTATTTTCAGCATTAATCATAAAAAGCCTCACTTTCTTTTATGTATTATATAGTTTAATTATTTTTTTTTCAACTATATGTTTAAGCATTTCTAATAAATTTAGTTTTACAGCAATTGGGTTACAGGTTAATGTTATTTTAAATAAAAGAGCTGAAAAGCATAATATTTAATGGGCGAGTAAGACGCGCCTTCAGCGACCAACCGGAGTGAAACGTAGGGCGAAATTTTTGAACGTTCCTTAGAAAGTGCAAACAAAAATTATTCATAATTTTTGTTTGTCACATCAGGTGGAGTCGTTCAAAACAGCAAGTCTACGAGCCATTAAATATTATGCTTGGCTACACTCTAAACTAAAAAACATTAACCTGTAACTAACTTATTGACATTATTGTAAAAACTATTGAAAAAAAGCATAAAGTTTGTTATTTTTATATATGGTAAATTTTTTTAACTACAAATAGTAATTAAAAAAATATAAATTAACATAATATATAAATTACTTTAAAAGCATAACTACATTACTAATTTAGTTAAAGGATAATTACTAAAGTATAATAAAGAAAGGAAAGGATTTAAAATGGATTTTAAAGAATGGAATGGATTTAAAAAGGGAAATTGGAGCAAAGTAATAGATGTTAGAGATTTTATACAAAAGAATTATACTCCTTATGAAGGTGATTCTAGCTTCCTTGAAGGACCAACTGAAAGCACGAAGAAACTTTGGAATGAAGTTTTAAAATTATATGAGCAAGAGAAGGAAAAAGGTGGAGTGCTTGATGTAGATACGGATACAAGATCTGATATTGATGCTTTTAAACCCGGATATATAGATGAAAGCCTTGAAAAAATTGTAGGTCTTCAAACAGATAAACCATTAAAGAGAGCTATAATGCCTGAAGGTGGAATTAGGATTGTTGAAAAATCTTGTAATGCTTATGGATATAAAGTATCAGATAAAATTGAGGACATTTACCATAATTATAGAAAAACTCACAATGATGGGGTTTTTGATGTTTATACTCCTGAAATTAGAAAAGCAAGATCAAACAAACTTTTAACTGGACTTCCAGATGGATATGGCAGAGGAAGAATTATTGGAGATTACAGGAGAGTAGCTTTATATGGAGTTGATTATTTAATAGAAGAAAAAAAGGAAGAGTTCAATAATGCTATTTCAAATGATTTTGATGAAGAACTAATTAGAGAGAGGGAAGAAATTAGTGAACAGATAAGAGCTTTAAATAAGCTAAAGGAAATGGCAAAATCATATAAAATTGATATTTCAAAACCCGCTTCAAATGCTAAAGAAGCAACTCAAGCTCTATATTTTGGATATTTAGCAGCTGTAAAACAACAAAATGGTGCTGCAATGAGCCTGGGAAGAACATCAACTTTTCTTGATATTTATTTTGAAAGAGACTTAAAGAATGGAATTTTAACTGAAAAGGACTGCCAAGAAATAATGGACCACTTTGTAATGAAATTAAGGCTTGTAAGATTTTTAAGAACTCCAGAGTATAATGAGTTGTTTAGTGGAGATCCAGTATGGGTAACAGAAAGTATAGGTGGAATGGGAATTGATGGAAGAACTCTTGTAACAAAAAATTCATTTAGAATTATAAATACTTTAAACACAATGGGAACAGCACCTGAGCCAAATCTAACAGTATTATGGTCAACAAGACTTCCACGACCTTTTAAAGAATTTTGTACAGAAATGTCAATTAAAACAAGCTCACTCCAATATGAAAATGATGATTTAATGAGAAGATACTGGGGAGATGATTATGGAATTGCTTGTTGTGTTTCTGCAATGAGAATTGGAAAACAAATGCAATTCTTTGGAGCTAGAGCAAATCTTGCCAAAACTCTTACTTATGCAATTAATGGTGGCAGAGATGAGGTAACAGGTAACCAAGTTACTCCTAAGTTTGCACCTATAACAGGGGACGAGCCATTAAAGTTTGACGAGGTATGGGAAAAATACACACAAATGATGGATTATGTTGCAAAAATTTATATTAATGCATTAAATATTATCCACTATATGCATGACAAATATGCTTACGAAAGTTTAGAAATGGCATTGCATGATAAAGATATTGTTAGAACAATGGCTTGTGGAATGGCAGGGCTTTCTGTTGCTGCTGATTCGCTTTCAGCAATAAAATATGCAAAAGTTACTCCTATAAGGGACAATACAGGACTAGTAGTTGACTATAAAATTGAAGGTGACTTTCCTAAATATGGAAATGATGATGATAGAGTTGATGAATTAGCTGTATTAATTCAAAAAACATTTTTAGACAAATTAAAACAGCAAAAAACATATAGAAATTCAAAAGTAACATTGAGTATTTTAACTATTACATCAAATGTAGTCTATGGAAAAGCAACAGGTAATACACCTGATGGAAGAAGAGCAGGAGCACCATTTGGGCCAGGAGCAAATCCTCTTCATGGAAGAGACACAAATGGAGCAGTTTCTGCACTAAACTCTGTAGCAAAATTAAAATATGATTATTCTGAAGATGGAATTTCATATACATTTGCAATAACACCTGGAACATTGGGACATGATAGTCAAACACAAGTCAATAATCTAATTGGATTGCTAGATGGATATTTTATACAAGATGCACATCATTTAAATGTTAATGTATTTGATAGATCACTTTTAATTGATGCAATGAATCACCCTGAGAAGTATCCACAATTAACAATTCGTGTATCAGGGTATGCTGTTAATTTTGTAAAACTTACACGTGAACAACAACTAGATGTTATTAATAGAACAATTCATGAAAAAATTTAAAAACAGATTTAGCCTCTAATGTTATAGGTTAATGGGACTTAAATATTATACTTTTCAGCTTTTTATCTAAAAAAATTAACCAATAATATATTAAATATAAAAGAAAAAGGGAAATTTACTAAGTTATGGAATTAAAGGGTAATATACATTCATTTGAATCTATGGGAGCAGTTGATGGTCCAGGAATTAGATTCATTGTATTTATGCAAGGATGCAAATTAAATTGTAAATATTGTCAAAACAGAGATACTTGGTCTTTAGAAACAAATAAGGAATACACTGTAAATGAAATTATTGAAAAAGCACTAAGGACTAAACCCTATATGGATTCAACAGGAGGAGGGGTTACAATTTCCGGAGGAGAGCCCCTTCTTCAGGCACCATTTTTGCTTGAATTATTTAAAAAATTAAAAGAATTAAATATTTCAACATGCATTGATACATCTGGAAGTATCATAATAGATGAAACAATTAAAGAATTATTAAACTATACCGATTTGGTACTTTTAGATATCAAACATATTGATGAAAATAAATGTATAAGACTAACTGGCTTTTCAAATAAAAAAGAACTGGACTTTGCTAAATATTGCTCTGAAAATAATATTAAAATGTGGATTAGACAGGTGTTAGTCCCAGGGTTCACTGACGATATTGAAGATTTAAAGACGACTAGAAAATTCATAGATTCGCTAAAAACAGTAGAAAAAGTGGAAGTATTGCCATATCACGATTTAGGAAAACAAAAATGGCTTAAACTTGGAATAGCTTATCCACTTGAAAATGTTAGAAAACCAACTAATGAAGAAGTAAAAAGAGCTAGATTAATATTGGAACAATAGTATTTTTTAGTTTTCACTTGAAGAAAGTCAAAATAGCAGGATTACATATATTATAAGGATAATGATAAGGGACGTTAAAAAAGATAATACTTTAGTATTGTCTTTTTTAATTTATTAAGAAAACAAATAGATATTTTTTTCTAATGTGGTGTAATTTTAACAAAACTTTTGCAACAAAATCTAAAAAAGCTTATAAAACATTGACTTTATGTAAACAAAATGGTATTATTAATATGTGGATAGAAATATTTATAAAATTTGTAGGCAATATCTTTTTAAAAGACAATGTCTCATTTTAAAGGAGAGTATATTTTGGAAGAGAATGATAACTTTCTTGATTTCTTTAGAGAAATTGTTGTTGCATGTGCACAAGAAGGAAATTCTATAGAACGAGTTAAGGATGGATATGTATTAAATTTAAAAAATCTTGACAAAAATTTGCCAGATGGAACTTATCAAGATGGACATCTAATAATAAATAAAAATAAGGTATATATGAGTAAGAGATTTATTATTAATAAATTTTTAAAAGCTGAAAGAGAGACTTTTGAATCTATACTCAATGAAAGTATTCAAGATGAAACAAGAATTAGCAAGATAATAAATGATTTAGATATTTTTAATGGAATTATTTTTGAAAAATCTGATGAATTTGAAAAGTTTCTAGATAACTGTAAAAGTAAAATTGATAATGAAAGAATAGAGGGAAAATCTAATTTTAGAGATTTTCTTATTAAATTGATACATAATTACTTTAATGATTCTAGTGAAAAAGAATACGAATCAAGCCCAAGCAAAACAATTACTAATTTTATAGAAAAGGGAATTTTAACACCTGAGCAGATATTAGATTTTTCAAATTTAAATAAGGAAATTCCAATGTATAAAAAGATAAATATAAAAAGCATTTATTATTCTGTAAAAAATATAAAAGAGTTAGAAAAATTTAGTTTTGCACGTGCAATTGGTGATGAAGCTTATAAAGAGAATATTTTAACAAGTAAAATTAGACAAAATTATACAAATGACCCATTTTTATATGATTTAATGAGAGACGGATATGGCTTCAAAATTTTACTTGATATTTATACTAATTTGAAAGATTTTAAAGATGGAAGAATTACTTATGAAGATTTCAAAAAAGCTAGAATAACTCCTAAATGGATTATTGATAATGTTGATGTACCTACTTTTAAAGAATTTATATACTGTGGACTTGGAAAAGAATTTAGATTTGATTCATCAAAGATTATTAATTTATACGGATCAAAAATCTCTGGTAGCGATTTAATTGAAATAGCTAAAAAAGGATTTGTATCTCCTGAAAAACTCGTAGAGGCTGGAATTTATAAAAACGTTCAAGCAACTAACCCTGAAAAGGCGATTAATATTCAGGAACTAATTGACTTCTATACACCTGATAGATTGCTTGAAATGTATGAAAATGAAAAGATATCAAATGATTTTGTTAAAAAATTTAATAGAATAATTAAAGAGGATAATGTTAAATTTGACTATGCAAAACTTATTGAAGAGACTAAAAAGAGCGTAAACCAAAACAATTTACAAATAAGCTCAGATGAAGTACTACAATATTATTTAAAAAAAGGACTTATTCCAAAGGAATATATAAAACAAATTTATGACAGTAAAACTGTTATAAGTTTATATCAAAATGGAAAACTTTCAACAGATGATTTACTCAAAATTTATAGTTCTGATGAGCTAAAAGAAGTAATAACAGGAGATAAAGTTGAAGAACTTTATGTTGAAAATGGAATAATTTCTTCAGAAGATGTTTGCAAATTTTATAACAATGGAACTATTAACAGAGAAGAATTAGGAGATTTACTAACAAATGAAGAAATTTTACAAAATGTTAATGATGGAAAATTGAAGGAAGACACACTTCTAATTCCAAATAAAAAAGAACAGATTTCTTTTTTAGAAAAAGCGTATATTGACGATGGAACATTAGATGAAAAAACACTTGCAAAACTTTACTTAAACTATCCTCACGCAAATGATTCTACTAAAGGCTATACACCGGTTTGCTATATTGATGCTAAAGAATTAAGAGATTTAACTGAACTAAAGGAATTTAAAAACGATATTAAAACATACATTGACGAAAATTATCGTATTGAAAATCTTGCTGATTTGCTTTTAGCTAGAGTTATAAGTATAAGTGATATAAAAGATTTAGAAGACAGAGGAATAATAAAAAAAGATGATGCTAAAACACTTATTGAAGATGTAATTGATGTTGAAGCTTTAAAAAGTAGTACAGTAAACGGAGTATTTTTAGTATCTGAGCAGAGCTCTTCGGCAGAATTAAAAGACAACAGAAAAGTTAGTCTAAATACGGCAGTAAGGAAGACCAATAAAAAATGCTTAACTGATTATGATACTGAAAGTGAAGCAATAGAAACATTATTTAAAGTTAGTAGCAAAAAGGAAGACAGGGACATTATTCCGCTGGTAAGTAAAACATCTGATGGAAAAAATGGAACTTTAACAGGATATAATATGTATATTTCAGAACCATACAAAATTGCAATCCTTGATAAAAAAGAACCTCAAAATGCTTGTTATGTAATGCCAACAAGTCTTGCATATTATTTTTTCGGACGAAATCAAGATGGAGAAGAAGTTATGAAAACTGAGCGTAATAAAACAAATTTAAGAAATATGGAAGGAAACCGATTCGTAATAACATTAAACCATAGCAAGAATTTTATGAGAAATCTTATTAAAGCGGTTGGAACATTTAATGCTGAAGCAAAAAAAGATCTAGCGACAGATCCAAGATGCAGCGAATACGAAGAATTTATGCAAAAATATTATGAAGAAGAAAAGAGTGCAAGAACTAATGAATAAATTGTTTAGTGATGAGAAAGTTAATATAATTCTAATGGAACTAAGAAAACAAATTATAGAAAATGAATCTTTTAGGAATGAATTGAAAAAAGACTATAATAATTTCGACACTAAAATTAATTTTAATGAATTGATAAAAACTGTTAATAGTGAAAAATATATGAATAAGCAATATTTGCCTAAAATCATTAAAAATTGTATAATAAGCGAGATTGGGAACATAGGAGTAATATACAATGGAAACCCTATTATATCTTTAAAAATGCTAATAATTGCTATAAGAACACATAACAACATAGTTTTTATTACTGAAAATTATAAAAACTTTAACAATAAACTTATTGAAATTATTAACCAAATTCTTCAAAGAAATGATTATTATCAAAAAATAAAAATTGACTCAGACTATAATCAATACACATCTTATGAAAAGTTTGTATTTATTGGAAGAAGACAGGAATATGAAAACTTAAATGTGATTTTAAAATCAAAAACTCTTTTTTATGACTTTGAAGAAATGAATGTTGTATTAGATGATAAGATCAATAATGAAAATAGAAGGAAACTTAAAAGCATTGATGAATATGCTTTTAATAATGACATTTATATAAACTATATTACACTAGATAAGAAGAATATAGAAGAACAAATTAATTACATTAACTCTTATGGTAATAGACAAAGTATAGCGATTTTTACTGGAAATATTAATAATGTATATTACTTAATTAACCAAGTAAAAGCAAAAAATATTTACATAAATCAAAATCCTTTCATAAACAGTGAACTAATTGAATTTGACGAAGCGGACTTTATAATATATAAAAATATAATAGTTTAGAAAAATGCGTAAACACATTGACTAATGAGAATAAATTTGGTATAATTCATTAGGTGTGGACCTAAAAAGGTCTTGTAGCATATAATTCACATACTTTAACTCTAAATAGGGTAAAAGAAAGGAAAAAATGGAACACTTAGACGCAAAAAGGACGAGCAACGAGGTAAAGGCAATTTGTATAATTGGAGCCGAATGTATGAGTTCAATTTTACTTGAGAACAAAATAGCAGAGTTCTATTCAAGAAATGGTCATAATGTTTTTATACTTAATAACAACAAAAACGAGTTTAATATTAATCAGCCTTCTGTTAATTACTATCTTTTATACCAAGAAAAAACAGTTAAGGATGATAAGATTTTTTCTAGAGCCAAAATATATATTCATATTAATAATCATAAAGTAGAAAAAGAGCAGAATGAACATCATCTTTACCTCAGTGTTACAGACCAGGCAGTAAGTGATATTTTTAACATTGTAATTAGCTATCTAAAGAAGATCAGTTTTTAAATTTTGTGGGGTAGCCATAAGGTATTATGCCTTATAGGCTACTTTTTATAAAGAGAAAATAACTAGGAGGGAAAATACTAGTATGGAAAATTCATATAAATTAAAAACAGCAATTGATAGGCTTAAAGTTTTTTCTTGCCCTGATTTTAAGGATGTGTATTCTAGTCAATACTTTGAAAACGTCATAAAACCATCAATGGCTCTTAATTCTGACACATATTCAGTTATTTTTGGAGACTTTAATAGATTAAGTATTATAAATGATGTATATGGTGAAGAATTTGGAGACAAATCATTAGCTTTATCAATCAAATTAATAAAAAAATGTCTAAAACAAGAGTCAATGATTGTCAGAGCAGGGGGAGATGAATTTTATATAATTATTCCATCTTGTAATAAAGAAAAAGCTGATGTATATTGCAAAAATATCAACTCGTGTTTATCAAAAAATGCTGCTTTAGTAGGAGGATTATCTATTGAATTAGCATCTGTTGACTCAACATCATCAAATAATATTGATAAATTAATAGATTTAGCCGATGAGGAAGTAACAAAAGCAAAAGTACATAAAGAAAAAGATAGTTCTCCAGCTAGTATGCTTGAGGATGACTTTTTACCATTATTAACTCCAACTGAGGTTTCTAACGCAGAACGAGAAAAGTGGACAAAGTTAAATGAGCAAATTAATATTTATAACTTTTTACAGAATTTTAGGCCTTCTAAAACATTTAAATTTGAAAAAGAGCAAATATTAGATTTAGGGGATCTAATAATTTCCGCTCTTTCAAATTTACAAAAAGCAAAAAACATAAATATTGATAAAGGCACAAACTCAAATGGCAGAGATATAGTGGAATTAGAAAATCAAGCGCAAAAAGAGGATTCTAGTTTAAAACAAGATGAAAAAATTAACTGGTTTGTTAACAGAAGCGATATAAATGACAGTACAAATGGTATAGATATTTCTACTTCTAAACTTATTCATTTATTAGTTACTGGAAAATACGATATTAATCAGTTGAATTTATCTAAAGAGGACAGAAATAAACTTCTAGATTGCATTAACGATATTTTGAAAAAACTTGTAAAAGATAAAACTGGGTTATTATCGGAGACATATTTTAAAAGATATTTATCTAAACAATTATCTAATCCTAGAAAACCTTTAGCTGCAACATATATTTCAACAAGTGGAATAAAACTATCTAATCTTGCTCTTAATCATACTATTACAGATGAAAGATTAAACAAAACGTGTGATGCATTATTAAAGGGATTAAAAGAAGAAAATATTAAATACAATGACACTCCTTTTATTGAAGATGATAATGATACATTTGTACTAAGCCACGGAGCAGGAAACTATTTACTACTATATCCTGCAACAAAAGCACATCAAGTAAAAGAAAAAGTTAATAAAACTATCAACAACATTAATGATAGTGCATCAAAAGATGAAAGTAATCAATTATTTAAAATGACTTGTTATTCAACGAAAAATGATAACTTTTATTCAGCAAGTTCTAATATAAGTCTAGTTGATTATGTGAAAGAAGTAAAAGAATTTGCAGACTTGAAAAAGGATATTCTTAAGAAAGACTTATTTAAAAGTAAAGATGCATATACAGCTTTTTATAAATCTATAAATAAAGCTTATAACTATTATTTGAACAATATTCCAGAAGCTTCAACAGATATAAAAAAGATAAGCACTTTTACAAGAAATGTTTATACAGCATTTTTAAATCAAGAAGTATTGCATAATCAAACAAGAGACACTAAAAAGAGGGGAATTCATAGTAGCCAATCAGCTAATTCTGAAATAGACAGAGGATTGTAGTTGACAAATCAAAATATTCAATGTTCATAAGTTGAAACAGAGATATAATTATAACTTAATAGTTGACCTTTTATTCTTTTATTGTTAGAATATAAAAAAAGTGAATATATTATTATTGATAACAAATTAATAAAAGGAGCAAAATTATGGCTAGATTAAAAATAAGAGAGATTACAAAGATAACAAATGGAGAGCTTATTACTGGTAATGAAGAAGATGAAGTCTTAAATTACACGAGAAACTCTAAAGATATTCCAGAAGAAGGAATGTTTTTAGCATTTAAAGGTGAAAAACTTGATGGAAATGACTTTTGCAGTGATGCAATACAAAACGGAGTAAAGTCCTGTTTAGCTTCAAAGATAGATGACAAAACAGTAAAGCTTGCAAAAGAGAAAAACATTGATTTAATAAAAGTAGATGATGTAAATGAAGCGGTAATAAAAATGGCAACATATATAAGAAGCAAAATTAACATTCCTGTAGTAGCAATTACCGGAAGTGTTGGAAAAACTAGCACAAAAGATTTGATATCTTCTGTATTAGGAGAAAAATACACTGTTCACAAAACCAAAGGAAATATGAATAATTTAATAGGATTACCCCTTACAATATTAAAGTTAAGAGACGAACAATGTTTAGTAACAGAAATGGGGATGAACCATTTTGGAGAAATTAGAAGATTAACTAATATTGCAAAACCAACACTTGCAGTTATCACTAACATTGGTACATCTCATATTGGAAATTTAGGTTCAAGAGAGAATATTTTAAAAGCAAAATTAGAAATTTTAGAAGGCTTACAGGGGAATACGATCATTATAAATAATGATGATGATTTACTACATAAATGGTATTTAGAAAACAAGGAAAAATACAACATAATTACAATTGGAATAAAAGAAAAGGGAAGCACTTATGTTGCAGAAAACATAGTAAGTACTGAAACCAATAGTACTTTTACATTGAAAACCAATGATGGCAGAAAGCAACAAATTACTATTTCTATTGGAGGAGAACACTTTATAATTAATAGCTTATGTGCAATTGCTGTTGGAGATTATTATAAAATTCCACTTGAAAAGATTGCAGAAGGGATTCAAAAAACAGAACTAACAAAGCAACGAATGGAAATCATAAAAGCTAAAAATGGTGCAACAATAATAAACGACACATATAATGCAAATTATGATTCAATGACAGCAGCGTTAAAATATTTACAAGAAGCTCCTAGCAAAAGGAAAATTGCTATTTTAGGGGATATGCTTGAATTAGGAGACTACTCAAAAGAATACCATGAGAAAATTGGCAAAGAACTCTATAATGTTGATATTTTAATTACCGTGGGAAATGAAGCAAAATATATTGACAAAAATGCAAATGTTAAAGAAAAATATCATTTTGATAATAACAACGGGGCAATTAGCAAAATTAAAGACATAATAAAAAGTGATGATTTAGTTTTGGTAAAAGCTTCCAACTCTATGAAATTTATTGATATAGTAAATGAGCTAGCAAAATAGGCAGAGCTTATCAATGGCAAATAAATTAGGGGAGAGTGTGTTTTAAAATGAAAAATAATGGAGATAGAAGATATAAATCTAGAAGAAATAAAAAAGCTAGCAATTTATTTAAAGCTATTATATGTATTTTTATAATAGTTGGTTTACTTTTTATACATAGAGCAATTAAGAACAAAAATATAAAAACGGCTACAAATTTAAATAACGTCGAAAGTATAAGTATTATTAATGATACTATAAATAATAATGTTGAAAATACAAGCGAAAATGCTATTGAAAATGCTATTGAAAATGAAATTAATAATGTAAATAATGAAGCAAACGATAACTTATCGAGTCAAAATAATAATGAAAACAACTTAAATCAAAACACAATAAAAAAAGAAGAAAAAAAGCAAAACGAGATTAATAAGATATCTACTGAAATTACAAATAATGATAAAGAAAGCAATAGCAGCATACTATCATCTAAAGGCTTGCCAGTTTTAATGTATCATTTCTTCTATGATGATGTTAAATATTTTAAAAAGGATAATAACTGGCTAAAAATTTCAGATTTTGAGGCGCAAGTAAAATATATGTCTGAAAACAATTTCTACTTTCCAACCTGGGACGAAGTTGTAAAATATGTTGATGGAAAAGCAAACTTGCCGGCTAAAAGTGTAGTAATTACTGTAGATGATGGAGACCCTTCATTCTTTGATTTAGCTGTGCCAATACTTCAAAAATATAATGTAACAGCAACATCATTTGTTGTGACTTCTTGGTATGGGTATAGATATAATCCAGATATGAAAAATGTTGTGTTTGAATCACATTCAGATAATATGCATCAATCTGGAGCAAATGGAAAGGGAAGAATGGTTAATTGGTCTTATGATGAAATTCTTAAGGATATAAAAACTTCAAGTGAGACATTAGGAAATTGTGACATATTTTGCTATCCATTTGGTCATTATAATGATACAGCAATAAGAGCTCTAAAAGACGCAAATTATAAATTAGCTTTTACAGTAGAAGGAGGTAGAGTAAAACCTGGGCAAAACAAGTACCAACTACCAAGGGTAAGAGTGTCAGATGGTAATAGCTTAAAATATTTTATTGGCTCAATATCATAATATAGAAAATTATGTTAATTAATTTAATAAATTGATTTTTTTTAAGAGGAATTAAAATGATTAAAAATATATTACAATTATTAGAAAATACTACAGTAAGATATCCCAATAAAACTGCATTTGTAGAAGAAAAAAAGAAAGTTACATTTAAAGACTTTACGGAAGAATCTAAAAAAATTGGATACAACATTTATAGCAAAATAAACAAAACAAATAAACCAATTGTAATATTTATAGATAAGAGCATTAATTGTTTAGAAGCAATGATGGGAATACTATATAGCGGAAACTTTTATACTATAATTGATACAAAATCTCCATTAGAAAGATTTGAAAGTATTATAAAAACATTAGAACCTGAATTAATTATAACAGATGAAAAAAATAAAGAAAAACTAGAAAAGTATGACTGCAAAAATATACCTGTTTTCATATTAGAAAATTCTGAATGTACAACAATAAATGACAATGTTCTTGACAAAATAAGAGATAATCAGATTGACACTGATATAATGTATGTTTTATTTACATCTGGATCTACAGGTGTACCTAAAGGGACAGTTTTAACTCATAGAGCGGTTATTACATATATTCAGTGGGTTATTGAAACTTTTAAGATAGGTAAAAATACAATTTGGGGAAGTCAAACTCCATTTTACTTTAGTATGTCAATAACTGATGTGTTTTCAACAATGGCTACAGGAGCTACATTATGCATTATTCCTAAAATGTATTTTTCATTTCCAATAAAACTTATTGAATTTATGAATAACAACAATGTAAACACCATTTACTGGGTTCCATCAGCTTTATGCATTGTGGCAAATTTGAAAATTTTAGAAACAGAAAAATTTACAACTTTAAATAAAGTGTTATTTGCGGGAGAAGTAATGCCTGTAAAACAGCTAAATATGTGGATGGATGCTTTACCAAAGGCAATGTTTGCAAATTTATTTGGACCAACTGAAACGACAGACATTTGTTCATATTATATTGTTAATCATAGATTTAAAAACGATGAATCAATTCCAATAGGAAAACATTGTGATAACTGCAATTTGATTATTGTAGACGAAAATAATAAAGAGGTTAATCCAAAAGACACTGAAAAAACGGGTGAACTATTAGTCCGCGGGTCATTTTTGGCATCAGGATACTATAAAAATATAGCAAAAACTAATGAAGTTTTTGTTCAAAACCCTTTAAACAACAATTACAATGAAATAGTTTATAGAACAGGTGATATAGTAAAGTATAACGAAAAAGGAGAGATCATATATCTATCAAGAAAAGATTACCAAATAAAACATAATGGATATAGAATTGAGCTTGGAGAAATCGAAAAAAATATATATGCAATTGATGAAATAGTTTTATGTGCCTGTGTTTATGATGAAAAAACAGAGAGAATAGTATTATTTTATCAAGGAAATATTGAAGAAAATGATTTAGCTAAAAAATTAAATGGCAAATTATTGCCATACATGATGCCAAATGCTTATGAAAAATTGACTAGAATGCCATATAACGCAAATGGAAAAATAGATAGAAAAAAGCTGAAAACAATGTTATAGAGTAGCTTCTAAATACTTAAATGAAGGCAAGAAATGATATAAATAGTTACTTAAACTAAACAAAGATTAGAAATAATACAAAGTTGCCTTGCTTAAATATAGACTAAGGCAAGAAAGGAAAAAGAATGGAAGATATAATTGAAATTTTAAATGAGGTTAAACCAGGAGTTGATTTTAACAAGGAAAAGAACCTAGTTGAAGAAGAAATACTAGATTCTTTTGACATTGTAAATTTAGTTGCAAAACTAGATGAGAAATTTGATATTGAGATTACACCTGCAGATTTAGTTCCAGAAAATTTTTCATCAGCAGAAGCAATAAAAGAACTTGTTGAAAAATTGAAGGAAGACTAATTCTTTGAGGAAGATATCTTTTGATAATAGTTTTCATAAGCTGTGGTCCAGCTATTATAACTTGGATCCTCCTTATGATTTTTTAATTCAAAATTTTCCTTTAAATAATTAGCTAAGTATTTTGAAACCTTTTGTGCTCCTTGAATATTTAAGTGGTAGCCAGAATCAGATGAATCAGTTGACCAATCAATATTTAAATCAGATGTGTTATAATTTAAATCAATAAAATTTAGATTATTGATTTTAGCAAATGCCTCTACAACATTATGCTTTTCATCAGTCCAATCTTGTACATCAGGAATTTTTAACAATATTAAAGTACAATCATTTTGCTTGCAAAGGTCAATAATTTTTGAAAGGTATTTTGCAGAATTTTCTGAAATAGATTTCTCTAGATTTTTGTCATCTTCGGTAATTGTTGAGCTACTGTTTTTGTATTCAGATTTATAATTTTTATTAAATTTATTTTTACCTTTATAAGCATTAGCAACAGGATTATAAACAAATCCTTTGTATGTTATTTCATTTTTATATAAATTTTTTCTGATATCTGTTTCATCAATTTTCTGCCATCTTGAGTGATATTCCACAGCAGGAATCAATGCACCGATTTTTTCAATGAAAGACAATTCATATATCTTATCATTTATAGCATTAAGTTTGTTTTTACTTAATTTAAGAGTATCAATAATAGCCCTTTTGTCGATGGCTCTACCGAACTTCTTTGTTTAACATATATTCGCCACATTCAATAAAACATACTTTGGGCTTTTGAGTTTTAAAAGCTTCATTTAAAACATAATATGAAGACCATAACTTTTGACCTGGAGTAGATAAATCAAACGATGTAATTCCTGTTTCATTATATATTTCAAGAGGAGAAACTGCTGTATAAATGCATGAATCTCCAACAAACATTACATCAATAGAATCTTTTTGATTTTTATACAAATCACCAATCGAATTTGAAGTAAACCACTTATCATCTGTTCCAAAAGCTGGACTTAAAATTTTTGATATGATTGATAATATTACTAAAAAAATTAAAATAAATAAAGAATATTTTATTATTTTTTTCATAAAATTTTACCTTCCTTAAAATTTTGATGAGTTAATGTTACTGGTTAATGGGGTTTATAAATATATTATGCTTTCCAGCTTTTTTGTTCTTAAAACCATTAACCTGTAACGAGTTAATTTAAATATTATTGAAAATATTTGCATATTTTATTTTTCAAAGATAACTTTAAAATTGACCATAAATAAAGTTTTGGACGTCGTATCCTTTTCCATAAATTCCAAAAATAATTATTGAAAACATAAGCCCATAAAGTACAATCCATCTAAAAACTAAATTTTGTTCTTCAAATTTATCCCTTATCGAAACTTTATGCTCTCTTAATATACTTGTTAAAACAAAAATAGATATTGAAATTACCAAAACAACAATGTCTTTTGATGTTAAACCTCCAAGCAAAAAAGCTTTCCCATTAAAAATAATTTCCAAATTATTTTTAATATTAAATATTGATCTAAACATTGATTTTGCAGTATGGAGTGAATCAGCTCTGAAAATCAACATTCCTCCACATACTATAACAAAAGTTCTAAACATCTGGAACAAACTATAGCTCCAAGCCTTTGTATTTATTTTTAAAATATTAATAATTTTTTTGAATAATGGGTCGAGGAACTTTCCAAGCATCATAATTACATAGTAATATATTCCATAGATGACATATTTTAAACCAGCACCATGCCAAATTCCATTTCCAAGCCAAACGAACAACAAAGAAAAAGCAACAGGGATTAATTTGGCAATATATGTTTTTTTAAATACTTTTTCGGAAAATAAAGATATTTTTGTTGTTACCTTTGATAATGAAACTGGGTAAAAAATATAATCTCTAAGCCAAGAGCCAAGTGTAATATTCCATCTTCTCCAAAATTCATCAATAGACTTTGCATAAAAGGGCCTTCTAAAGTTCTCTTCAAGAGTTATGCCAAATAAAGTAGCAACACCTCTTACAATATCAATTCCACCAGAAAATTCAGCATAAATTTGAATTGTATAACAAACAATACCTATTAAAATAACAATTCCATTATATTGAGTATAATTGTTGAAGACTTCATTTGCATACATTGCTATCCTGTCAGCAATTACCATTTTTTTAAAATAACCCCATAGCATAAGTTCTAATCCATACTTTAAATTCTTTTCAGTAATTTTATGTGGTTCATATAACTGATAAGCTAATTTATCATATCTTCCAATAGGACCTTCTACCATCTGTGGGAAAAATGAAAGAAACAAAGCCACTTTTGCAAAATTCTTGTCAGCTTTAACTGTCCCTCTATAAACATCTACAATATAACTAATTGCCTGCAAGGTATAATACGAAATTCCAAGAGGCAATAAGAATTTGAAAGAGGGAAAAGAGATATTATGATTTTTAAACAGACTTATACTATTAAAGAGGTTAGAAAAAAGATACGAGTATTTTAAAAACCAAAGTATCCCAATGTTAATTGCAATACCAATTATTAGAAACTTCTTTTGAGATAATTTTGCACTTTTCTTTAATTCTTTTTTCTTATCTTTATCATTAATTTCTTTTAAATTCAACTTTAATTTATCACTTATACTTTGAACTTTCAAAGCAATAAAGTAAATTGAAATTGTAGATAAAACCAAAAATATAGTTAATTTTTTACTATTTGAAATATAAAAAATGTAACTTGAAATTAGCAATATTATGTACTTATACTTTTTAGGAAATACCCAATACAAAACAAGTACTGCCATAACAAATAATATAAATTCAATAGAATTAATTTGCATTTTTACTCCTCATATAAAACTGAAATTTTGCTAATTCAAATAGAATCAACAACAAAAAAATATTATGAATTTAAAGTTCACAACACAGAGACTATTATACTCAACTGGTACAAGAAAATCAATAGTTATAGTTTAGTAATTAATCTGTAAGTTACAGGTTAATGGCTTTAAAAATAAAAAAACTGGAAAGCATAATATTTAATGGCTCATAGACTTGCTGTTTTGAACGTCTCCACCAGATGTGACAACCAAAAATTATAAATAATTTTTGGTTGCACTTTCTAAGGAACGTTCAAAAATTTCGCCCTTCGCTAACGCTTCGGTTGGTCGCTGAAGGCGCGTCTTATTCGCCTATTAAATATTATGCTTTCCAGCACTCTAAATTTATAAAACATTAACTAGTAACAAATTGAAAAATATGTTTAAAAAAATTGATTTTTTTATAAGTTATGTTATAATAGTTAAGAAATTAAAAATAATGTCAAGAATATAGATAAATGATAATAAAACATTGCTCTATGTAAAACAAAGGAAGGTAATTTAAATGAAAAAAATAAGAAAAATTGCAATAGCTCTATTTATGATGGTTTTACTATTTAATGTATATTTTAATTTGTTTAATAGAGAAAACATAGCATTTGCAGCAACTAGCAATTCATATAATCAGGAAATAAAAAATGCTGATAGCTCGAATTCAAACGGAATAAGTGAATTTCCAAGTGAATATCAAACATTGCTAAATAATTTAGTTAAAAAAACTGGTCATACTAACTGGAAATTTAAAATGCTATATACAGATCTTGATTGGAATACAGTAATAGAAAATGAAACAGTTCATTTAAGAAATACTATTTACAAAAAAACAGTTTTAGATTCATCTTGGCTTGATAGTTGCAACCAAAGAGGTGATGCAGGATATTATTGTGCATCAAGCGATATAATTAAATACTATATGGATACAAGAAATTTCTTAACAGAGGAAACAATTTTTCAATTTTTAGATTTATCAAATAAATCACCCGCTTCTGTTGAAACAATTTCTTCAGTAGTAAAAGGAACATTCCTTGACGGAAGTGTAGATGGCGAAACTTATGCTCAAATGATATATGAGGCACAAAATGAGTCAGGCGAGAACGCTTTTAGTATTTTGATAAGAATTTTTCAAGAATTAGGAAATGGGAAGACATTGCCAAAGATTGTTGATGGAAGCTATGGCGTTTACAACTTTTACAACTGGGGTGCAAATGACGGGGATAACAACATAGAAAGTGCAATAAATAAGGCAAAAGAGCTAGGATGGACAAGTGCAAGAACAGCATTAATTGAAGGAGCAAAACTAATTGCAAAAAATTATACACAAGCTGGACAAGTTAATAAATATTTATATAAATTTGATGTATGGGGAAAAAATGATAGTGAATTATACAAACATCAATATATGACAAATGTACAAGATCCTTGTTCACAAGCAGCAAATTTGTTTAGCACATATAACAACTACAATCTTATCGATACAGATTTAACATTTATTATCCCAGTTTATAAAAATATGCCATCTTATGTAAAATTGCCTCCAATGACCGAAAGCGAAAATGACAATTTATATTATGTTAGTTCAAAGAGTAGCTTTTCACAAGGTGCCGTTTCATTTAGAAAAACTCCTGGTGGTAGCATAATTGGTCGTTTATATAAAGATACTGTAGTAACAATGCTTCAAGAAAATGCGTCAACATACAATGGCACAACTTATGGAAAAATTTCACATAATGGTGTAGAGGGCTATATGTCAATGAAATATTTAACAAAGCTAAATAAATCTGCATCAGGAACAACTACTGTTGAAAAAGGCACAAAATATTTAGGGGAAGATAAAAAAGAAGATGCTTTAATATCATATAGAGCTCAACTTCAGGATATAGGCTGGACCAATTATGCAAGTGATGGAGAGACAATTGGAACAATTGATCAATCTAGAAGACTTGAATCTTTTTCAATATCTTCAAATATAAAATTAGAATATAAGGCACACGTTCAAGATATCGGTTGGATGGCCTCTGTTAGCAATGATGAAGCGGCTGGAACAGAAAATAGAAGCTTAAGACTAGAAGCCTTTGAAATAAAATCATTAGATTCATCTTACAGTGTATCATATAGAGCTTATGT
The DNA here is from genome assembly GCA_902766085.1 of uncultured Eubacteriales bacterium. Taxonomy (GTDB): domain Bacteria; phylum Bacillota; class Clostridia; order TANB77; family CAG-508; genus CAG-793. The sequence continues at coordinate 2,428 of CACXCH010000089.1, read as the reverse complement.
ACAAGATATAGGATGGATGGACTGGGTAAAAGATGGGAAAATTGCAGGAACAATTGGAGAGAGTTTAAGAATAGAAGCAATACAGATTAAGCTAGAAAAAAATAATAATGTTAATTTAACAGGCGTAAGATATATTTCACACTCACAAGATTACGGATGGCTAAATTGGCAAGTAAATGGAGCAGAATCAGGAATAACAGGAAGATCCAAGAGATTAGAAGCTTTAAGGATTGAACTTACTGGTGATAACATTAGTAATGTAGAAAATGCTTTAACATATCAAGTTCACGTACAAGATATAGGCTGGATGAACTGGGTAAATAATGGAGAAATCGCTGGAACAACTGGGCAAGGCTTAAGAATAGAAGCTATAAGAATAAAACTAAGTGATGAATTTAATAAAAACATTAAATACAGAGTTCATGTACAGGATATAGGATGGATGGACTGGGTAAGTAATGGAGAAATGGCTGGAACAACAGGACGAAGCTTGAGAATAGAAGCTATAGAAATTAAAATTGAGTAATATTATGATTTTTCGAATAATAAAATTAAAAAAATCAATATAGAAAGTTCGGGTTAAATATGAGAAATGTTATGAAAAGCAAAAATAAAATAAAAGTAAGTTTGGTAATAGTATTGTTATTTATACTAACAAACATATTTTCAAGTTATGTAAGTGCCGCTTCAAGTGATGTATCAATTAAAAGCTTAAAAATTACACCAGGTAGTGAATTAAATAAAATAAATGATACAACGTATGAAATAACTGTGGGGGTTGATACATCAAGCGTTAATGTAGATGTGACCCCAAACAATGAAAAAGCAAAAGTATCGGTTTCACGGAAATAATGAACTGGATATTGGAACAAATATTATAAATATAACAGTGACTGCAGAAGATGGAACTACAGGGGAATATATGGTAAAAGTTCATAGACTATCAAAAACGATATCTGAACAAAATATTACTCCTAACATTCCATCTGCAGCAGAAACAAGTGAAGAAATTAATAATGGTGACAGCAATGAAATGACAAATACAGAAAATAATATTGATGGAAATACAGCAGATGAAAATACTACAAATGAATCAGCTGATAACGAAGTATCAACAACTTTAGACGAATTAAGTAATGAAACTGAAGGAGTTGAAATAACTAATATCAATGCAAAAAGCAGTAACTTTTCTCCTAAGATAATAATCATTGTTGTTGTTGCTGCAATTATAATAGTATTATTTATAATTCTTACAAGATTAAATAAAAGAAAAAGCAGACATCTTAAATAGAAGTCTGCTTCTTTATATTATAATAGGAAAGTCATACAAATAATTTCCTAATTTGTTGCAAGAGATAAAAAATCTGATTTTCTTATTTCTTGATTTTATATATAGAGAGAGAAATAATATAGAATCTATCTATCAAACTCTCTTTCTTTATTTTTTTTACCACTACATACGTCTTTGTCTATACTATTTTTTTTAATACTGATTTCACGACCATTAAATATGAGACCACCTTCAACTTCACAATCTTCAAGGCTGTCGGCATTAGTATTTATTACTTTAAAATCATTAAGAAATTCTATAGTGTCTATTACATTTGAATATTCATGTTCAGTGTCACGCTTAATAATTACATATTTATTTGATTTGCCGTGTTTTAATATATTTAATACTGCATCTTTTTCACTATTAAATGTTCCAATTGCATTAAAACGATCACTTGAAAAACAAAACACCTTAAATGTTTTCATATTATCCCCCCTATAGAATATGTTCTTTTAAAAGAAAATGCTATTCAATATTTTATCTTTTGTATTAAGAAACTAACATAAGGGAAATAAGCTTTCTCACTTTATGTAAAGCTTTTTATTTTCAAATTTATTATAACATATTGTATTTTATTTTACTACGAAATTTTAAATTAATTTTTATTAAATATTGCAAAAAAGAAACAAAAATATCAAGAGAAAATTTTGATGAAAAGCCATATATGAAAATTTTTAGTTAGTTTTCCAAGTATCTTAAAACTTATTCTTGCAAGAATAAAATCATAAAAAATACACAAAATAAGAAAGAAAAACAATATATCTAGAGATATGTAAAGATATTATATTTATTGCATTAAAGATAATACATTATTATAGATATATTTGTGGAAAGGAGCAATAATGAAAGTAATAGATATAATTGCATTAATACTTGTAATAGTTGGTGCAATCAACTGGGGACTAATTGGATTGTTTAATTTTGATCTTGTTGCAATGCTATTTGGAAGTATGTCTGCTATATCAAGAATTATATATACATTGGTAGGAATAGCTGGCTTGTGGTCAATAAGATTTTTTGCAAGAATAGGGGAAGACTAATAGAAAAAGTATAATATAAAGAGAGAACACACTCAAAAATTCAGTTGAATTAATT
>CACXCH010000088.1 GCA_902766085.1 uncultured Eubacteriales bacterium | reverse complement strand
TTTTTTTCTTTTAGTCTCGTCTCACATATTAGATTATAAAAAGATTAAGTTTTGTTTTATTTTGTTTAATTATGTAGTATTCACATTATATCAAAAAATTAAAAAAAATCAATATAGCAAATTTCGATGTTCAACGGCTTGTTGCAGGTTAATGATCTGTTAATTTAGATATAAAAAGCATAATATTTAAAAAAGCATTAACCTGTAACAGTGGCTTTATAATTGATTATTTTCTATACCATTAAGCAGCAACTAGCAAGCCTTTTCATTGTTATAGTCAAATAGCATTAGTCTATTGTCGTTGATGTTCTTCCTGTTCCAACTACAGCGTTTTGCAAGGCTCTCCATGTATTGCATCCAACTATTCCATCTGCTGTAAGTCCTGCTTTTCTTTGATAAGCCAAAACAGCATCTCGTGTTTTGTCTCCATAAATTCCATCTAATCCTCCTGTTGTGTATCCTAAAGTGTTTAAATCATCCTGAGCAATTAAAACATAAACTCCTCTTGAGCCCCTACTTATTAAAGGATATCCTCCTGTAGAACAAGCTGGAGTTCCATAACGTTTGTCAAAATGAACCCATGTTGGTGTATATGTTTGAGGTTCAACATAAGACCAAACTTTTGAATTAACAGCACTGTTATATAATGCATTTCTTTCACTTTGTGTCATTCTTTGTCCTACATCAAATGCAGTTCCCGCATAGTGCTGTGACTGTGTTCCATGGGATCCTTCCCATGTTCTCCTGAATGCAAAACCAACATCAATTGGTTTTCCATAAATATATCTTTGTGAATTCCAAGCCCTCATTGTATTTCTATCTGTCCACAATGTTGAACTTCCACTGCTTCCTCTAAATTCTCTAACTAATAGCGTTTGATTTGTGTTGTAAGGCATTGCCTCTCTTTCACCTTTATAATAAGTTTCCATTCTATTTGTTGAATTATTATATACTAAAATTTTTGCCATAAATATTGCCTCCCATTTTATTTTATGTAAAAATTTTTTTAATGTTACAAAATTTCCCAGCAATCTTAAAGGTTGCATTTTTCATTTAGTATATCTTCTTGTAAAAGATTATTACTTTGAATTTTATTTTATGCAAAGTTTTTAATGTTACAAAATTTCCCAGCAATCTTAAAGGTTTTATTTTTCATTTAGTATATCTTTCTATACGAAATTTATGAATAAAAAATTTTTATCAGTAAATACTAAAGTTATATTTTAAGAAAGAAGGTATTTTTATGGCTGATTTATCAAAAATTGAATTACAGAATTTAAGACATTTAATTGGCGGGGCAACAACTTGTAACAAAAAGTTAACTGATTATGCCAATAATGCAGTTGACCCTCAGATTAAACAACTTTTTACCAAAGCTACTCAAGATAGCTTAAATACTAAGCAAACACTAATGACTTTTTTAGATAACAATTAATTTTCAAGAAAGGAATAATTTTATTATGGATGAAAAAACTATGTGCAATGATGTACTAAGTGGTACTAAAGCTGAATTAACAAGATATGAAAACGCTATTGTTGAATGTGAAAATGTTAATTTAAGACAAACTTTACAACAAATGAGAGATGACGAAGAAAGCTTTCAATATGAGCTTTATAAAATTGCTAAAGCTAAAGGTTACTATAAGCCAGCTGATCCCGCAGATATAAGTGAAGTTCAAAAAGTAAAGAATGAACTAACTAATTGTTAGCTTTTTTATGTGTAACTTAAAATTTTATATGACTTTTCTAAATAAATGAAAAAAAATATAGCTAAGTGCTTTTGCACTTAACTATATTTTTTATAGCGATTATTATTTAATATACATATTTTTGTGGGTTTATTGCTGTTCCATTATATCTTATTTCAAAATGTAAATGATTTCCTGTTGAATAGCCTGTTGAACCTACTGCTCCTATTATTTGTCCTTGGGCAACTGTTTCACCTTTTGTTACATATAGCTTGCTACAATGTCCATATATTATTATTAATGAGCTGGTGCTTTGTACTACAACACAATTACCATATCCAGAATATGGAGAACCATTTGATGCAAATATTACCGTTCCTCCTGCTGCAGCTTTTATTGCTGTTCCTTTTGGTGCAGCTATGTCAAGTCCTTTGTGATTATCCCTTGAACGGTAGCCAAACCTAGATGATATTGTACCAACTACTGGTTCTATTAATGTTACTCCTAAATCAGTAGGATATGATGTAGAACTTACTACTTGTTTTCCTATATTTTGGTATGCACTAGTGCTAGTAGTAGTTTTCCTTGTAGTTCCTCTTGATGAGGCTACTTTTACAGGTTCTACATATAATTGATTAACGCATTCATCAACTGATGAATATGTAACATCACTCGCTACTGCTGCATTTTCATTTCCTTCTGTTGATGAGTTCTTAGCATATTTTTCAGTTATATTGAGTGAACCAGCATTTGAGCTTGATTTTTCCTTTAGCTGGTTAATTACGTTCTCTGCCTCCTCAAATGTTTTTACATATACCTTTTCTTCATCTCCAACAGTTATTGCATAATATTTATAATATGAAATGCCAGATGAAACTATTTTGTTAAATATTTCGTCATCATTTGTTACTTCATTTTTCTTTAATAAACATATTTGATATGTAGGAAAATCTGTAAGCTCAACAAAAGCAACATCATCTCCGTTCCCTGACTCAAGGTATTTATTAATTCTTTTTTGAAGTGCAATTTTATCGTTAGTGTATCCAATGATTTCCCCATTTAAGATTACACTATAGGTTTGTTTATATGAAATTTCGATTATTCCTAAAATAAAAATTGCTGCAATAATCATAGTTACCAATAGTTTTACTATTTTACGAATATGCACCGCAATTTTTCTTGCTCTAATTTTAATTTCTTTTTCCTCCAAATATTAGTTTTCAGCATTCATAATATATCATAATTTTACAAATTTGTCTACCATTTTATTCAAACTGATCTTTTAATTCGCCTTTGACAATATGATAATTAATTTGTTTTTGAATATCAATAATTTATTACCATCCAGCATAAACTAATTTGTTAAATTTTTGATTTATATAATTAGTTAATTTATTCATAAACTCTTCAGATTTTATTTCTCCATTAGCAACCATTTCTAATCCCTTTTCCCAGCTAGCGGTTAGTTTTGGATTAAGCATATCAGGCATTGATTTATATATAATATCATAAATATATTCACCTTTTTGTGTTGGCGTAATAATTTGAGTTTTTGAATTTATTGCAATGTATTTTATTTTTTCAAGCTTGTGTATTATTTCTGCTCTTGTAGCACTTGTACCTATTCCTACTCCTTTTATTTGCTCTCTTAATTCTTCGTCTTCTATTAGTTTCCCTGCATTTTCCATTGCTAAAATTATTGAGCCTGAATTATATCTAGTTGGTGCACTAGTTTCCGCTTCTTTTGTTTCAAAGCTTTTAACCTCTAACTCTTGATTCTTTTTTATGTTGTTTAATGTTTCTTTTATAGCAATAGCATTTGACATATTTTCATTCTTTATAGTAATAGTTGCAATTGGATTTTCTTTTTCATTCTTTGTAATAGAACCTGTTGGATTTTCCTTTTTTTGTGGAGTATTAATTTTATTTTCTTGGTTATCTTTTGCAATTTCTTCCTTTTTTTCATTTCCGTTATCCACATTTTGTTCAGTTTTTGTGGATTTCTTTTCATTGTTCCAGGCAACTAAGTAGCCCTCTTTAATGCATTCTCTTGAATTAGCATAAAAAGATTCATTTCCAATTTTAATAACTATATTTATTTTATTATATTCTGCTGGTGGAAAGAAAATTGCTAAAAACCTTTTAACTATAATATGATACACATTTTTTTGTAATTCTGGTAAAGAATTTAGGTTCTCATATCCTTGTCCTGTTGGAATTATCGCATAATGATCAGTTATCTTTGAATCATTTACATATTTCGTTTTGATTAAATTAGTTGAATACTTGTTGTCCTTCATCTGTTTTATTAGTCCTTGAACTTCTTCGTTTTGATAATGTGTTGCAATTCCGTTTAGATTTTTTGTAATAACTTTAGCTACAGCTGTTGATAAAACTCTAGCATCAGTTCTAGGATATGTAACAAGCTTTTTTTCATATAAATTTTGAATAATTTCAAGAGTTTCATCTGGCTTTATTTTAAATCTTTTTGTACATTCATTTTGTATTTCTGCTAGATTAAATAATAAAGGTGCATTCTCTTTTTGCTTTGATTTTTTAACTTCTGTTACAATTGCTTTTTTATCCTTAAGACTTTTAATAAAGTCATCTGCATCTTTTTTGTTTTTAAATCCACTCTCATTATATAATTTAGGAGAGTTAAACATTGATGAACCCTCACTTACTTTCCATTCAGCTTGAAAATTATCAAAATTGGCTTCTATTTTGTAAAATGGAGTTTTAACAAAATTTCTAATCTCCCTTTCTCTCTGAACAATCATCCCTAAAACACAAGTCATTACTCGTCCAACTGAAATAACAGGATGATTTTCTTTTGTTTCCTTCGCTAGTTCGTCACCATATAATATGGTAATAGCTCTTGAAAAATTAATTCCTATTAAATAATCTTCCTTAGCTCTTAAATATGCACTATCAGACAAATTATCATATTCACTTGATGGCTTTGCTTCTTTAATGCCTCTCTTTATTTCCTCCTCGGTTTGTGAGTCAATCCAAACTCTCTTTCTTTCTGCTTTAGGATTTGGATTAGCCATCATCTGTACAAGCCTTTGTATATATTCTCCCTCTCTCCCAGAGTCTCCGGCATTGTAAATTATGTCAATATCGTCTCTTTGCATTAGTCCCTTTATTATTTCAAACTGTGCTTTAACATTTGGTATAATCTCATATTTCCATTTTTTAGGGATAAATGGCAAAGTATCAATTCTCCATTGTTTTAAACTTGGGTTATATTTTTCAGGGTAACTCATAGTAACTAAATGTCCAACACACCAAGTTATTATCCAATTTTCGGACTCAATATACCCATTATATCTTTTCCCATTTTCTCCTATGACCTTCGCAAATTCCATAGCAACTGAAGGTTTTTCTGTTATCAATAAATGTTTACTCATAGTATTTTTTATAACACAATACACTTAAATTTTCAACTATTAGAAACATAAAAATTGAATTGAAGATTATCTATTTAATTCTTTCAAATAATGGCAAAACATTATCTAATGCTATTTCTTTTTGCAATTGTATTGGTTTCCACTCTGAAATATCAATATTTAGGTATTTGCTTAATGTTTCTGATGTTTTTGGCATAATAGGTTCAAATAGATTGCATATATTTGCAATTATATATGTGCAATTGTATATTACTTTATTGAATTCATCAATATTTTCCTTATAAAGAACCCATGGTTTACTTTCATCATAGTATTTATTTCCAAATTCAATTAGCTTCATTATTTCTTGTGTAGCATTTTTAAATTCTAACTTATCTATGCATTCACTAACATTTTTATATGTTGCTTCTACTGTAGTCTTAATTTCTTCTTCTAAGGTGCTTACTTCAATCTTGGTTAGTCCTTTAAATTTTAGTGTTCTATTTACGAAATTTCCGTATTTGTTAACTAAGTCTGTGTTATGAACGTTTTTAAAATCCTCTAAAGAAAAATTGCTATCCTTTTTCTCTGGACCATTATTAATGAAATAATATCTGATTGAATCTACATCATAGTTGTTTGCTAAATCCAATATTGTAATGCCATTTCCTTTGCTTTTTGATATCTTTTCATCATTTATATTTAGGTATTCTGATGAAACCATCTTGTCAGGTAGCTTCATATTGTCTTCCATTGCCAATAAAAGCCCTGGAAGAATTATACTGTGGAAAATGATATTGTCCTTGCCATGTACCATATAAATTAATGCCTGATCATTTTTCCAATATTCCTCCCACTTCAAGCCATTTTCTTTGCAATACTTCATTGTTGCTGTTATATA
>CACXCH010000087.1 GCA_902766085.1 uncultured Eubacteriales bacterium | reverse complement strand
TATTCTAAAAGTTACTGATTAATGTTTTTTACGCTTTGAATTAATAAAACATTAACCCGTAACTTCATATTATACAAAAATTAAGCTATAAAATATTGATTTTTCAATACTTTATAGCTTTTTATTTTGGTGGGCAGGGATGGATTCGAACCATCGTACCCTTTCGAGAACAGATTTACAGTCTGCCGCCTTTAACCACTCGGCCACCTACCCGTAATGTTAGCAATTAATGGTGCGCCTTCTAGGATTCGAACCTAGGACCGACCGGTTATGAGCCGGTTGCTCTGACCAGCTGAGCTAAAGGCGCATTGTTTTCTTGCTAGCACTTTTTCATTTTATACCATTTAAAAAATCTTGTCAATACTTTTTATTAAAAAACTCAGAAAAATTAATTTTCTGAGTTTTTTGTTAATTATTATTAATATTATTTTCTGTTCCTTCTGGCAACTGTAATGTAACTTTAATTCTAAATATATATTTAATTGCTCTCGCAAATTTACTATTTTTGAATTTGAACCATAGTGATTCTTTTACTTCTCTTCTTGTGTCTGCATAATATGCTTCATAACTTGAAGTAGAGTTTTGTGTATTATCATTAATAGCAGGTCTATCAACTACAACATTATTAACATTTGATCGTTTTTGTTCTGTTATTACTTGTTTATCTGCAATTTTTTCTATTTGTTTTTCAGGAACGGCAACCATACTATTTTCCACAGCCGGTACTGGTATTAGTTTTAATGCATCAGCTATTTCTATTCCTATATAGCTTAAAGCTTTTGATCTATCTTCAACTCTTTCCATATCTATTTCAATATGTAAGTTTGATTCTAGGTTAACGATTCTTGCATTAATTAATTTTAGTGCAGCTTGATAGTCTGGCTCTTGCATATTTTTTGATTTGCCTATAATTTTTAGCGCATCTATAACATCATCTGAAACTTTTCCTTCAATTTCATTTATAGCTTTTTTCCAATCATCAGAACTTTCAACAATTGCTAATGTTTGCTTTAAAATTGCTGCTGTTCTTATATTATTTTCTCTTTGTTTTATTAAACTTTCTATTTGCTTTGTATTTTCTTCAAATTGTTCTGTAGCATATTCAACTAGTTTATATGAAGCATCGTAAACACTTCTTGGAAAGTTTTTCTTACGTGGATATTCTACTAAATATGTTTTTATTGACTCAACTAAGTCTTTAAAATATGAGTTGTCATCAAGTTCGATTATTTGTTTTTTGCTATTTGGATTGATGATTTTTTGAACTTTGTCAATATTTGACAATATTTTTTCTTCCGTGATTACCATCTTCACGTTTACTATCCCGCGTCTAGGCATTGTAAACATAAATACTACCTCCTTCGTTGTTTTTCAAATCTTCATTTGTAAATATTTTATTACAGTAAAAAATAAAAATCAAGTATTTTTTTGTATTATAATATTTCATTTTTGTAATATTTGTTTTATTTTTGTTTTATAAATTTTGGAAAATCATAAAGTTTTATTTTTCACTTTTAACTGCTTTCGCATCTTTTTGAATCTCTTTATATCTCTTTATTTTTAACGTAGAAGTTTTTTCAAATTCTCCTTCTTGAATTTCAAGAGCTTTGATTGCTTTATAAGATGTAAGCTTTTTGTTGACTTCCTTTATTTTATCCCAAATAATATCATATATTTGCTTTTCATCTAAGTTTTTACCATATTTTTTCTCAATTTCATCTTTATTTGGAATTACCCTTGCTGTAATTATAAGTTCCATTTTATCCTTTTTCTTTGCTGCCTCTCCTTCTGGTGCCTTTCCATATACAAAGCATTCTTTTATTTCTGGAACCTTAGCAAGTAAGCCTTCAATTTCTTCTGGGTAAATATTTTTTCCATTTTGTGTTACAATAACATTCTTTATTCTTCCCGTTATATAAACATATCCTTCTGAGTCTACGTGCCCTATATCTCCAGAATGGAAATATCCATCTTCAGTAATGGCCTCTTTTGTGGCTTCTTCATCTTCATAATATCCAAGCATAAGTGTTGGCGATTTAATCATAAGCTCACCATCTCCATCTGCATTTGGATTGTCAACTTTTATGTCAGCTTGCCAAATTGTTTTTCCTGCTGATCCAACGTTTAATTTATAATCTGGAGTTACTGCTGAGATTGGAGCTGTTTCTGTTAGTCCATATCCTTGTATAAAATAAATGCCTAAATCACTAAACCATTTTCCAATTTTAGGTTCAATAGGAGCTGCTGCTGTAACAATTATTCTAAGATTTCCTCCTAGGTTATCAAGTATTTCTTTAAATACTTTTCTCCTTACATCAATTCCCATATTTTTTAGTACAGATGTAACTTTCATCATTGAATTTACAACAACAGTTTTGTTTCCCTTTTTTATTCCTTCATTTATCTTTTTATAAATAGTTTCAACCAAAAGTGGAACTGTAAGTATAGCTGTTGGTTTTGCCTCTTGTAAATTTGGTACTATGTATCTTAAGCCTTCACATATAGCAATGCTGGCTCCTTGAGAAAGTGGATATAAAAATCCTATTGTTGATTCGTATGTATGATGTAAAGGTAAAACAGAAAATAACATATCTGTTGGATATAATTTAACATAAGCAGTAATTGCATTTATGTTTTCTGCTAGGTTTCTATTGCAAATCATTACACCTTTTGACCTCGATGTTGTTCCTGATGTAAATATTAAAACCTTGAATTCTTCTGGGTCAATTTCAATCTTTTCAAAAGAGTCATCGCCCGATTCGATAATTTTTTTACCAGTTTCAATTAAGTAATTAATTCCAACATCTTTTCCTTCAAGTGGCTTGTTAGATTTCATTTCTATAAAGTATTCAACAGATGGAATATTTTCCTTTATTTTTTTAATGTCATCAGCTTTACGTGGTGAATAAATAATTGCGGTTGCTTTTGATCTATTAATAATATTTTCAAATTCATTTTCTGGTAGTTCCCTATCAACGGGTACTGCAATTCCAACTCCACATAGCATAGCCATATATGAAACATACCATCCATATTGAGTTTCACCAACAATAATTACCTTTTTATTTTTTTGATTAAGTATTTTTATTAATGCTGTGCCTAATGCATTAGCATCTTGTTGAAATTCTTTGTAAGTTGTAATTTTATATGGTGTTTTATGATCAGGCTTTTCAAGAATGCATTGCCTATCAGCATATTCGTTGCAAGACTTATAAAAAAATTCTTTTACAGTTTTATAATTTGTATGTTCATAAGGTTTATTTCTTCTCGTCCTGTCATTTTTTTTCATCTCTTCTTCATAGTCAATATCAAGTTTTCCAAAATTTTCAACGGTATTTACTTTAATTTTACCAAAATTAATTTTTGGCATTTTAATATTTAACATATTTTTTTTCCTTTCTTGATTTTTAAATTTATTATTTGTTATTTTTTAACATTTTTATGTTATATTGTCTCCTAATTTTTTATTTTTTGTCTCCTGATTTTTCCATATTTTCCAATGCTTTTTCAGTTCCAATTGCAACACATGATATGCTATCTTCAGCAACCATAACTTTCAATCCTATATTTTTACTAATAAATTTATCAATTCCATAAAGCATACTTCCTCCTCCAGTCATATATATGCCTTTTTTAGCAATATCTTCTACAAGCTCTGGTGGAGCTTTTTCTATTGTAGCCTTTATTTCTTCTGCAATCTTTAAGCATTCCTCTGATAAAACATTTGTTAGCTCATTTGACCCAATTTCTAATGACTCTGGCAAACCAGTTTTTAGATTTTTTCCTTTTACTTTTGCTTTCTTTTCTTTATCATAAGGAAATACATTTCCTATTTCTATTTTTAAGTTCTCTGCTGTGCTTTTCCCTATAGATAAGTTATGCTTTTGCTTGATATATTTTGCTATAACCTCATCAAATTTATTGCCTGCAACATTTATTGATGAGCTTACAACTGAACCGCCTATTGAAACAACAGCAATATCTGTTGTACCTCCACCAATATCAACAATTAAGTTTCCCACTGGTTTTTGTATTTCAATTCCTGCCCCTATTGCAGCTGCAACTGGCTCTTCAATTAAGTAAACTTTTTTAGCACCTGCTTCAATGCAACTATCAATTACTGCTCTTCTTTCAACTTCTGTTATTTGTGATGGTACACATACCATAATTTTAGGTGAGGAAAATTTATTAGTAAGTACTTTTTTTATAAAATATTTTAACATTTTTGATGTAATTGTAAAATTAGAAATAACTCCATCTTTTAATGGCCTTATGGTCTCAATGTCATTTGGAGTTCTTCCTTCCATTTTCTTTGCACTGTTCCCATAAGCAATTATTTCGTTGCTTTTCTTATCAATTGCAACGATGCTTGGCTCACGTAATACTATCCCTTTGTTTTTCATATAAATAATAACAGTCGCTGTTCCTAAATCAATGCCTATTTCTTCATTCATAGCGTTAAACCTTTTTATTGTATTTGAATTTTTTAAGGATTCATAAACCTTTGTTGTTATTATTGCCAACCGTTACACATTATAATACTTTTTTGTCTATAAAGTCAAACATTTAATTTTGAAAAACTTTAAGAAATGATTAGCAAATTTTTATTAGACTTTGTTAATGGAATAGAGTTCATGTTTTTAACTAAAATTGTGTCTTCGATTCTAATTCCTATTTTTCCTTGGATGTATATTCCCGGTTCATCTGTTACTACCATATTTTCTTGCAAGTCCAAATTAATTCTTGGACTAAGAATTGGTTTCTCGTGAACTTCCATTCCAACTCCGTGTCCTAAAGCATGCATTAAATCATAATCATTCATTGAAAATTCATTTTCTACACTTTTTGATATCTCATTTCCATTTGCGCCACTTTTTATTTTCTCTAATGCCTTTTCTTGAACATTTTTTACTAGCTCATATATTTTCTTATATTCATCTGAAATTTCTTGCATAAAAAATGTTCTTGTCATATCTGCACAATATCCTTTATATTTTGCCCCAAAGTCAATTAGTACTGGATCACCAGCCTTTATAATTCTATTAGTTGGCACAGCATGTGGCATAGATGTATTTTCCCCACTTGCAACTATTGTATCAAAAGCAAGCCCATCTGCTCCATTTTTTATAAAAAAATCATAGATCTCTAGTGCAACTTGTTTTTCTGTCATTCCAATTTTTATATGGTCTAGAATATGTAAGTAACAACTATCAGTAATATTGCACGCTTTTTCTATTTTTTCTATTTCATCTTCTGATTTTATGATTCTCATATTTTCGATTATTCTGCTGGCTTCTACTAATTCTTTTGGTCTATATTTTATTAAGATCCTTTGGTATTTTTCATAAGTTACATAATCTTCTTCAAACCCCACTTTTTGGGCATTGTTAAAGAAATTTAGGAAATCATCTTGATCCAAATCCTTGCCATCTTGTGCAATAATTTCATCCTCAATTGTAAGTTTTGAATTTACTTTTTCAATATACCTAGCATCTGTTACAAAAAAATTTTCGTTTTCATTTATTAGCAAATACCCCTCTGCTTCAAGTCCAGTTAAATACCTGATATTAATAGGGTTACTGATAATTAACCCTTCTATTCCAGAAGCTTCCATTCTTATACGTAATTGAGAAATTTTACGATTCATAAAATTACTCCTCCTTGGTTTGTATATTTGTTAGTCCATCAATTTTATTGATATGTTCCTAAAGTAAAAATTTTTATTAAAGCATAAACCAATAATGCATTTGGTATGAATATTGTCATAAACGTTGCTAATATAATAAATGGTCCAAAAGGTATGTATTCATTTCCTTTTTTTACTTTTGTAATTAATAGAATAATACTTATTATTGCTGCTAGTAAGAATGATAAAACGGCAATTACAATAATATTGCTAAATCCAAATATTATTCCTAAAGCTCCCATTAATTTTACATCTCCAAAACCCATTGCTTCTTTGCCTGCAATTAGCCCACCTACTAGTGTTATAATTAAAAATATTCCTGCGCCAACAACCATTCCAAGTATTTTGTCAATTAATAAATTAATGCTAGAAAAACCTTCAACGAACATAAAAATTATTCCAACTTCAAAAATTAAAAGAGAAAGTCTGTCTGGAATTATTTGTTTTTTATAGTCAATTGCAAATACAGATACAAACATTGGAGAAAGCATTAGCATTTCTAATAGTTTTATCGTAATTCCAAATCTATATAGCAGTGCAATGTAAATTACTGTTACAATCAATATGTTTTTTAAATTTATTTTCATATTGGGCAAATATTCTCTAAAAAAATCTTTGCAAATCAGTGTTTCGTGATTTTCAAGTCTTGTGTTTGCAAAGTCAAGATATTGTCCAACAAATGCTCCTAGTAATCCTATGAAAAAATAATATAATATATGAATATTGTTTATATACATTAGATTAAAATAGTATGAAATTCATACTCTCCTTATATATTTGAGTTTTTGAAAAGATTACTCATAAACTTTCATCTGCTTATAAATTATATTTTTTTATTTCTAATATGTCAAGCTATTCCCCAAAAAGTAAAAAAAAGTTACAGTTAAGTAAATTTACTAATTAGCATTTATTCGAAAATAATCAAAACCTTTTTGTTAAAAATTGTATTATTACTGCGTTAATTTTTTTATAAAAAGAAATTTGATTATTTTTTCATTTATATACTAAAAATTCTTTACTTAAGTGTAACAAAATAAAGATAAATATTAAATTTTCTTGTTTTGTTTATTAATCTTTATACATTTTCTGCATTGTGGTAAACATTCATTACGTCATCTAAATCATTTAGATTGTCGATTAATCGTTCTACTTTTTCTACAGCTTCTTCCGGTACTTCTACGGTTGTTGTTGGTACCATTTGTACCTC
>CACXCH010000086.1 GCA_902766085.1 uncultured Eubacteriales bacterium | reverse complement strand
CTGGAGCAGATGATGGGAGTCGGACCCACCTATTCGCCTTGGGAAGGCGACATTCTACCGATGAACTACACCTGCATTTTTATTTTTTAGTTTCATAAGCTCAGCCATAGAAATTTTGGTTATCTAGTCTCTCCTGTCTTTTTATAAAAATAAAAACTTTCATTAGCTAAATTTTATATTTTTATTAAAAATAAAATTTTTCATTAGCTGAGCTTTCTTATCTTTTTTGTGCCAAATGTTAAAAAGTAAATTATTCCTGATATTATTACTATCATTGGTCCTGTTGGTATATTAGTGTAATATGAAATTATTAGTCCCGCAATTCCTGAAGTAAGTGCATATATAATGGACATTAAATAATAGTTTCTCATGTTAGTTGAAGTATTTCTACTTGATGCTACTGGCAAGATTATCATTGAGTTTATTAATAATATTCCTATCCATCTGATTGAAAGCATAACAATAATAGCAATAATTACGGCAAATAAGTTGTCATATAATTTTACGTTTATTCCCTTGCTTTTTGCTAACATTGTATTTATTGAAATAGCATTTAATTTGTTGAAAAAAAAGTACCAAAATATTAATACCATAATAAATGCAATAAATAAATATAAAATTTCTTCTTTGGTGATGCTTAAAATATCTCCAACTAGATAGCTTGAATATTTATTAAATTCCCCAGATTGCGCCAATATTGCAAGTCCAATTGCTATTGCAATTGATGAAAACACACTTATAATTGTATCCGCTCCGTATGTTGTTTTATTCTTTACTATGTTTAGCAATATTGCAAAAATAATTGCGAATAAAATCATTGAAACATTTATATTTGTTATTCCAAGCATTGCTCCAAGTGCAATACCTGCTAATGCTGAGTGGCCTAGTGCATCAGAAAAAAAGGCCATTTTGTTGTTAACTATCAATGTTCCTAGCATAGCAAAAAGTGGCGATATTAGTATAATTGCTATGAGTGCATTTTTCATAAAATTATATTTCATAAAGTCAAATGGTATAATAGTTTCGATTATATTGTAAATAATATCCATTAAATTTCTCCAAATCTTTCTATAAATTCTTTTGAGCTAAATACTTCTTCAGCTTTTCCCTCTTTTATTACTTTTTTGTCAAGTAAGATAACTTTATCTGCAAATTTCTTTACTAAATTGAAGTCGTGTGATACTAAAATTATTGACATATCATACTTATTTTTTAGTTTTGATAACATTTCGTAAAATTCTTTTATCCCATTTACATCAATTCCTGACACTGGCTCATCTAGGATTAACAAGTTAGGAATTGGAGTTGTTGCTATTGCAAGTAGAACTCTTTGTAACTCTCCTCCAGATAAGTTTCCAACCCTTTTTTCGATTAAATCTTGTGCCCCAAACTTTTGCAAATTTTCTAAAACTATATTATAAACTTTTTTGTCTTTTTTTAGCCATACAGGTGAATTAGATATGTATGATGCAAACATATCATATACAGTTGTTGGCATATTTCTTTCAATGTTAAGACTTTGTGGTACATAGCCTATTTTTATTTTTTCTTGTTTATTTTTCTTCATATCAAAGAATTCAACTTTTCCTGTATGCTTGATTTCGTTTAAAATGGCTTTTAATAGTGTAGATTTTCCTGCCCCATTTTTTCCAATTATCATTGAAAGTTGTCCGCAATAAATTTCAAAAGATACATTTTTTAATATATCTTGGTCCTCAAGTTTTACAGAAATGTTTTCAATTTTTGTACAGTGAAGTCCACAAGCTTCTTTCATATTTTCATTTCAAATTGTTGCTAGAACAATTTCCTTTCTATAGTTTCTATTTTTCCAATTCTTTTAATATTTCATAATTTTTTGTCATAGTTTCTATATATGAGTTTAAGTCCTCTTTCCCATTCATTCCTGAGTCTAACACATATATTTTTGCATCTGTTTCATTTTGTAAGACTAATGCTAACTTATCAGAATCATTCTTGTCAATAAAAATTGCATCAATATTTTCTTCATTCATTTTTGAAATTATGTCTTTTACCATTTTGGCTGATATTGAAGCTTGCTCGTGATCGGTTTCAACAAGTGTTTCGTCAATATTATTTTCTCTTAACAAATATTCTAATGATTCATTTAAGCATATTGCTTTCTGATTCTGAAGATTTAGTTGTTTAAATTTTTCTTGTAATTCATCTAACTTTTGTAAATATGAATTACAATTTTCTAAATATGTGTCTGCATTTTTAGAATCAATTTTTGATAATTCATTTGCAATCTCTTGTACCTCGTTTTTATAGTTATCTATGCTTAACCAAATATGAGAGTTTGATTCACCATCATCAGAATATATAAAATTTGTTACATTTTCTGCAGCACTAATTATTTTTACATTTCCATAGGAACTTGTAATTTTGTCTGTAAAACTCTCAAGGCCAGCACCGTTTTGGATGAATATGTCTGCGTCTTCAAATTTTCTTAAATCAGTTGTAGTTAAAGTATAATCGTGTATGCATCCTGTTAACTTTTCGGCCATATTGCTTACTTCAACATTATTCGCTCCTTTTGTAATGTTCAAAGTCATAATGTAAATTGGATAAAATGATGTAAGAATTTTTATTTTATCCTTGTCTTGTTTTTCTCTCTTGTTAAAATTACTATATATAATTAAACTTATAATTGCGATCACAATTATTAATGTTGCAATGATCTTTTTTGTTTTCATATTTATCAATCCTTTTATCAAGATTTGCAATAATAAAAAACCTTGATTTCTGAGTATTCTAGCAATTCATATCACACATTATACCACATATAAGCTCTTAAATCAAATTAACCTTGACACTAAATAGTGTAAAATAGTTTCGGAATCATATAAAAAGGAAATCCTTTTTGTGATATAATATCTCTAAACAAAAAAAGAGGCTACATTCTTAGTAGCCCCATTAAATAATTCTTAATTAGTTTTGTGAATATGGTAACATTGCTATATGTCTGCATCTGTTTACTGCTGTTGTAATATCTCTTTGATGTTTTGCACAAGCACCTGTTGTTCTTCTTGGAAGAATCTTTCCTTTTTCGTTGACAAATTTTCTTAATTGTTCTGGATTTTTGTAGTCTAGAACAAAATTTCTGTCAGCACATAAAGGGCATACCTTTTTTCTTATTCTTCTTGTTTTGTAATCATCATCGCTGTCATTATTTCTATTTCTTCTATTAAATCTTTTTTCTGCCATTATTGTTTCCCCCTGTTCTTAAAATTTTAATTAAAATGGTAAATCATCGCCAGATGAAACTTCAAAATCAGAATTTCCATTTGAATCAGCACTTGATTGTTGCGCATTATTTCCAAATGTATTGTCAAAATTGCTTTCATCTGAAGAACGTTTACTATCTGCAAAATAAACTTCTTCTGCAACAACATCTGTTGCATAGTGTTTTTGACCATTTTGGTCATCCCAGCTTCTATTTTGTAGTCTGCCGACTACCGCAACTTGTTGACCTTTTTTGAAATATTTGCTAACAAATTCTCCTGTTTTGCTCCAAGCTGTAACATTAAAGAAATCAGCTGTAACTGTATCACCTTCTCTAGTAAATCTTCTATTTACTGCTAGTGAAAATGATGCTACTAGAGTATTGTTAGTTTGCGTATATCTAACTTCTGGGTCTCTAGTTAATCTACCCATTAGAATTACTTTGTTCATATTTATATATTCCTTTCATTGGTCCCTTTTTTTGTTAAAATTATTCTTCAACTCTAACATCAATAAATTTAATTACGTTATCGTTTATTCTGTAGTTTCTCTCTAATTCTTCAATTAGAGTTGGTTCAGCTTCAAAATAAAATACTACATAAATTCCTTCTGTATTCTTCTTGATTTCATAAGCAAGCTTACGTTTGCCCATTTCGTCAACTTTTTCAAATTTTCCAGCTTTGTTAATTATGTCAGTAAATGTTTTTTCAAGCTCTTTTAGGTGTTCATCATCAACTGTTGGTTTTACAATAATTACGCTTTCATATTTATTCATTTCTTTCACCTCCTCATAGATATAGCTTACCTTCTTGATAAGCAAGGACAGAATTATTTTACCACTTTTTTTGCACTTGTGCAAGCCATTTTTTAAGATTTTCCTAAAAATGTGTTATTAGTCAATGCTTCCAAATAGCTCCAAGCTATTTTCTCCTGTAATTTTTACATTGAGTATTTGATTTGAAATATCATTTTGGGATTTTACATTTACTATAGCATAGTTTGTTGTATGTCCTCTGTAATATCCATTTTTTTCCTCTTCAAATAAGACTTTAGTATTTGTTCCTACCATTGCTTCATTGTATTCTTTTTCAAATTTGTTTGATAACTCTATTAATTTTTGGCTACGTTCTTCTTTGATTTTACCATCAATTTGATTTTCCATTTTTTCTGCAACAGTTCCTTTTCTTACTGAATATTTGAAAATGTGCATTTTATAAAATTTAATTTTGCTTAAAAATTCATAAGTCTTGTTAAATTCTTTTTCTGTTTCTCCTGGAAATCCAACGATAATATCTGTCGTTAAGTGAACATTATTAAAATATTTTCTAATTATATTTGCAGATTTTTCAAATTCTTCTGTAGTGTATCTTCTATTCATCCTTTTTAAGGTTTCATCACATCCACTTTGTAGAGATAAATGAAAATGGTTACAGATTTTATTTAATTTTGATAATCTTTTTATAAAATCTTCTGTAATTAATTTTGGTTCTATTGAGCCAATCCTTATTCTTTCAATTCCATCAATTTTATTTATTTGTTCTAGAAGTTCAATTAGTCTAAAGCCTCCTGTTGATAAGTCTTCTTTAGGGTCAAAACTAACATATTCCTTCGGATAGCCATATTCTTGCCTATATTTTTTTACATTTTCATCCTTAAAATCTTTTCCATAAGATGCAATATGTATTCCTGTTAATACTACTTCTTTGTACCCTTTTTTTGAAATTGCTTTTATTTCTTGAATAATACTTTCTGGACTCCTTGAGCGTACTTTTCCCCTTGCATAAGGAATAATGCAATATGAGCAGAATCTGTCGCAACCATCTTGTATTTTGATAACAGCTCTTGTGCTTTCAGTATATGTAGTTGTACCAAAATCTTGAAAATCTTTTTCGTGCATAACATCTGAAACTTCAACAATCTTATTTTTTGTTTCTTTATTTGTTTTCATTTTTGTGTCTTTGCTGCCTATAATTTTGTTTTTGCTGTTGCTTGACAAATTTTTATTACTATTTTCGTTTAATTTTAAATAATTCTTTATGATTTCATCAATATGATTCTTTTCGTTAATTCCAGCTACTATATCTACTTCTGGCATTTTTTCTATTTCTTCTTTGGCAACTTGTGCATAACAACCACACGCAATAACAATCGCGTTAGGATTTGCTTCTTTAATTTTTCTTAACATCTGCCTTGATTTTCGCTCTGCAATATTAGTTACACTGCAAGTATTAACAATGCATATATCAGGAATTTTTGTTTTATCATCTTCTTTTATAATTTCAAAACCATCATTACTAAGTCTTTGTTCCATTGCATTTGTTTCATATTGATTAGTTTTGCACCCTAGTGTAATAAACTTTACTTTCATTTCTACCTCTTTATGTTTTGATAATTTTTATCACTAAATTAAATTTAACTTTTAGTATGCACAATGTGCATTAAAAAAGATTTATAGCTAATTTTAAAGCCTAAAAGTTCTCTTCGTGAGTTAAATTTTGCAATTATTGAGTTATAAAACAATTAATAAACTAAAAAATAAATATAACTAACCGCACTCAAAGCGTGTTATATTTATTTTTAGTTATTTCTTTAGTTTTAAAATTTAATAAATTATTATACTTTTTTATGCCATACTAAAATTTAACTTTAACATTCTCTCTTTCTTCTGCACCTGCTTCAAACATATTTGCTTCTTTAAATCCAAATATTTTAGCAATTATGTTTGATGGGAACATTTGAACCTTATTGTTTAGCTCTCTAACAGTTGCATTGTAGTATTTACGAGAGTTAGCAATATCAGCTTCAATTTTGCTAAGTTCTTCACTTAAATTCATAAAGTTCTGATTGGCTTTTAAATCAGGGTAATTTTCTGCAACAGCTAAAAGTTGACGAATTCCTGCAGTCAATTGATTATTTACATCAACTTTTTCATTATCGCTTAAGCTATCATAAGAACCACTTCTAAGTTTTGTAACATTTTCCAATGTTTCAGATTCATGTTTAGCATATCCTTTTACAGTTTCAACCAGATTAGGAATTAAATCCCATCTTTTCTTTAAATAAACATCCATTGTAGCAAAAGCTTCTTTTACCCTGTTTTTAAGTGCTACAAAGTTGTTGTATCCTGATATAAGCCATATAATAACTATTGCAATTATTATAATAGCAATAATAAGTCCAGTATTCATATTTATATTTCCTTTCTAAAATTGATATATTTATTTTATAACAACTAGAAAAAAAATACAATACTTTAAATACAAATCTATTGATACAACTTGCATTTATTTTGCAAAATTGCACTTACTTTTTCATTTGACGTAAATCCATATTAAATGCAAGTCTATTGCAAAATCTGGTCAACTTCTTTTTTCATATCTTCTAGTATATTGAAACTTTTATCAAATTTTTCTTGCTCTTCATCATTTAATTGCACATTTAATATTTCACGGACGCCTTTGTTTGTAATTACTGCTGGAACACCTATAAATAACCCGCTATGTCCATAGTTTCCATCAATATAAGTAGAAACAGTAATAATCTCATTTTCATTGTCAAGTATAGTTCTTACAATTTTAGCAAGGCTTAGTCCTATTCCATAATATGTTGCTTTCTTTTTATTAATTATCTCATACGCTGCTTGTTGAACCTCAGTGTAAATGTCATTTAATAGGTTTTTGTCAAGATTCTTTTCTTTAACAACATCTAATAATGGTTTGCATCCAACATAGCTATGTGACCAAACAGCAAATGATGAATCTCCGTGTTCTCCCATAATATATGCATGTACATTTTTAGGTGAAACTTGAAGTCTATCTCCTATAATATATCTTAGTCTTGCTGTGTCAAGTGCTGTGCCTGATCCAATAATTTTTGATGTTGGAAATTTTGAAACCTTTTCAACTACATAGGTCATTAAATCAACTGGATTAGTTGCAATTACAAATATTCCGTCAAATCCTGATTTTACTACATTTTCTGTAATCTCTTTCATAATTGATGTGTTAATTTTTAATAATTCAAGCCTTGTTTGTCCAGGTTTTTGATTTGCACCTGCTGTTATAACTACTATATCTGCATCTTTGCATTCATCATAATCTCCTGACTTAATGCTTATTCTTTTTGGAGCGCATGCAAGCCCATGTGATAAGTCCATTGCTTCTCCTTCTGCTTTATCTTTTAATACATCAATTAAAACAAGTTCATTAATGCCTCCTTGATTTTCTAATGCGTAAGCCATACTCATCCCTACAAATCCTGTTCCTACAAGAACAACTTTTCTACTTTCAATCATTTTGTTTTCCTCCTTAAGTTCTAAAAAATTTCAGCCAAAATTATATCACTTTTTATCATCAAGTTCAAGTCATTTACTCATTAGATATTATGCTTTGGTTACAAGTTAACGGTTTGTAAATTTAGAGTGCTGGAAAGCATTAACCTGTAACATATTTTCTTTATTATATACAAAAATCCTGAAAAAAAACAAAATCTATGTAAAAATTTAGTTCTTCTTTTCATATTCATCTACAACATCGTCAAACATTTTGTCATTAAAAAATTCACTTAATTCAATGTTAAGTCCATCACAAATTTTAGCTAAAGTTGCTACAGTAATAATTCTTGTTTTTCCTTGCATAAAGCTTTCTAATGTGCTATATCCCATATTTGCTCTTTTAGATAGTTCCTTTAATTTAATATTTTCATTTCTTGCTAAATTTATTATTCTTTGTCTTACTACATTTGGAAGTTGCATCTTTTACCCCTCCTTGTATAATATATTTTAGGTTCTGGATTTACCCAAAACTTTATAGTTTTAGGTTAGACTTTTTTATTGGCCTTTTATTTGAAGCTTAAATTTTTTTATTTATTGGCCTTTTGCTTATATACTGAATCAAATAAAGGATCATCAAAAAATTCTTTCATAGTTATACCAACTCCATCACATATATGTAATAAAGTTGTTAATGTTATACTTTTACACTTTCCATTAACAAAGCTACTAAGTGTTGAGTATGGCACTCCTGATTGCAAACTTAATTTGTGAATTGTAATTTCATTCTTTGTAGCTAAATCAATTATTCTTTGCTTTGTTGCATTTTGTACTGTCATTTTCCTATACCTCTTTCCTTCTAAATTTTAAAAAAAGTATAGCAAAATAGACTAAATATCGTTGACGTTAAAACGTTTTATTGAATTTTTTTTATATTGCTTCCTTAAAATTCTTTCTTATATTTTTTACATTAAAATGAATTTTTGTTTCTTTTATCAATGAAGTTATTAGTATAATGTCTATAATAATATGGCTTACTAGAGTTGAAAATGCAGCTCCCTTTGCTCCTCCTAATATAAAATTAACCTTAGGAACTAAAATTAAATTTAGCAAGATTTTCACTATGGACTCAATAATTGTAGCTTTTATTATTATTGTTGTTTTTCCTATACTATGTAACATTCCTGATGCCATTTGTTCTGTTGTTATGAATACTATCGACAATGCACTTATTCTTAAGAGCATTGCTCCACTTGATGCATTTGGAAAAAGGATTTTCAGAATTTGGTTTGCAAAAAATACATAGAAAGCAGTTGAAGCAAAAGATAATATCATTTCGAGTAGAAAAGTTTTTATTATTCTTTTCTTTGCTTTGCTTAACATATTATAGTTTGCTGAAACTGTTGGTAATAGCGCATTTGAAATTGCCATATTAAATGCTAATGGCAAATTAATCAGTGTTTCAACCTTTCCACTTAATATGCCATATTCAATTTTTGCCTCCTTATAGCCAATTATGTTCGTTAGACCATTTACTATAGTAAATGAATCTACATTTCTTGAAAATGTAGAAATTAATGCACTTACTGAAATTGGGAGTGCATATTTTATAATCTCTTTTGACATAGTTTTAAGTCTAACAGGTTTAGTATTTACGCTTAAAATAATTTCTCTATTTATTTCAGGCAAATCTTTAAAATATTTTCTAACTAAAGTTATCAGTTCAAAAACATTTCCAATCGTGGTTCCAAAACTTGCAATTGCAGCAAAAAACTCTGTATTTTCTGTATTCAAAATTTTACTCGTAATTTCTATCAATAATATTGTGGAAAATGTTTTGGCAACTTGATCAACTGTTTGTGAAAAAGCTACATATTTTATTCTTTCTCTTCCTGTAAAATAGCCTTTAAATACAGAAATAATTGATACAATAAAAATTGAAGGACTAAGAGCAATTATAGAAATCCCCGCCTCTTTTACATGTAAATAATCATCAGAAATTTTTGTTGCAAATTCAAATAAAAGTATGCTTCCTGCTAATCCAATTATTGAAAATAATACCAGAGCAACCTTGAAAATTTTGTTAGCATTTCTATGATCCCCTACTGCTGTTTTTTTAGCAACTAAGTTTGAGATTGCACTAGGTATTCCAATAGAAGTTATGCTAAGCATAATTGCATAAATCTGAAAGGAAACACCTAAATACGCATTTCCCTCATCTCCGAATGATTCTCTATTTGTTAAATATAGCTTATAAACAAGCCCTAAAATTTTTACAATTATTTGAGAAAGCACAACTGCTATTATGCTTTCTGAAAATGTTTCCTTAACTTTTTTCATATTAAATTTATATTTTGCTTGGCAAGTTTTATACATATTCATATTAAAAATATTTCTTAATTATCAAAAAGTATTGTTTTTTTACTGATTTTGTGAGATAATAGAAGCCGTAGAAAGGGTTATGTTATGAAGCTTTTTGATAAATTTTTAAAGAAACTTAAAACAGATAGAAATACATTCTTTACTTATGTTTTAACACTTATCTCTGTTTTTATAATATTTGATAGATTAGTTGAATTTTTGCTGATAGTTTTTACAGGCGTTGCTTCTGATTATTGGGGGCCAATAAAATATACTATAGCATTTGCTTTTCCAGTGTTTGCATTTTTGTTTTCAATGTCGTCAAAGTTTATAGAATGTGATGAGGATAAGCTTGGGTGGTTTTATGCATACTGTATTGAGCTATATATTTTAGCAATCACTATGATTACTGAATGGATTAATAAAATTTGTTGGATTGCAATTTTGTCTTTGCCTGCATATAAAAGTTTTATAACACAATTTGCTTATTTAGTTAGACCTGCTTTATCTTCTATTGCAATTGCTATACCTTTAAGTACTGCACATATTTTATTTGATAAATTATATAAAGGAGTTAATGATAGCTCAGTTTATCAAGATTCACTATTTGATTATGACGGAATTAGCTTAGCTGATAATAAGATTGGATGGGGGCCTTACACTAACGAAATTTTTATTGGAACTGATAAGGAAACCGGAAGCGATGTTAAGCTTGCAGAAATAAGAAGATTTGAATCGACTCTTGTTGTTGGTGTTTCTGGTGCTGGTAAAACAACATTAATATTTGAACCTTGGGCAGCACAAGATATTAGTAAAAAATTCTTTTATAGAGAATCTTCGAAATCATTGGCTTATGCAGCATTAAGAGCCGGTATTGCTACAATTAATGCTCCTTATAATAATGATTATATTAATACCAATTTTTCATTAAATATGCTTACTCCAGTTCCATCAAGAACAAAATTATTTAAATCATATTTTAATAAAATGATTTTGGCTGATACAGGTTCTAAAATTATTTATAAAAATATGGGTCTTACATATATGGCTCCTGATTTCGAAACAGTTGGTAAAATTCAAAATGTTTGTGATAATTTTGGTTTGTCTTATCATTTGTTTGATCCTTCAAATCCTAAGCAATCAGAAGGATTAAATCCATTTTCATTTGATGATCCTGTAAAAACTGCTACAGCAATTTCTACTGTTTTAAAAGGTTTTTATACAGATAGAAACCCTGAAATGGAGATGGCTTATAGAGAAAATTTATCAACTCAAATAGTTGAAAATTTAGCTATTCTTCTAAAAGCGATGTATCCTAAAATTAATAATGGTCAGCTTCCAACAATTGAAGATATGCTTAAAATGCTTGGCAATTTTGATTTGATAGAAAAAACCTGTAAAATACTTGAGCAAGATCCTGAACTTTCTAAAAAATATGAAAATCAAATCACCTATTTTAAAAAGAATTTTTATGCTGATAGTCCAAATAGAGATGAAATGCAAAAATTGGTTTCTATACCAATGTCTCAACTTGATACACTACTTAGATATGATGGCGTAAAAGATATTCTTTGCAATAGAAAACATAATGTTAACTTTGATAGTGTTCTTGATAATGGAGAAATTTGTTTAGTATGTACTAGAAGGGGCGATTTAGGAGAAAATGCTCATAAGTCATTTGGATTATTTTTCTTATTGTTAATGCAATATTCTGTATTAAGAAGATCTGGAACAGAGAGTACTCGTATTCCCCACTTCTTATATATTGATGAGTTTCCTGATTTTATATGTCCCGCTACAGAGTCAATATTTACAGTATATAGAAAATATAAAATTGCAACCGTTGTATCTGCTCAAAACATTGCTCAAATTCAGTCAAAAGGTGAAAAACTTGGAAATACAATAATTGCTAACTGTTCTAACAAAATAGTATTTGGAAACAATATTCCAGAGGATAATGAATGGTGGGCAAAAGAATTAGGAACTAAAAAGGATTGGGTCGTTAACCATAGTAGTTACAATTTTGCGGAAGATAAATATGAATCAAAAGGTTCAGCAGAATATAAAAATGTTCAAAGATTTACTGCAAATAAGGTTCAATCTTTGAAATTTAAAAAGTGTATGTACAAAATTAAAAATCTCAAAGGTAAAATTGAAAATGGAACAGCTAATCTTGATTTCTTACCTTCAAAATATAAAGAAAAACAAAATGTTAAATATTATGATTTTGCTAAATTTACAAGTGGAATATCTGAGGGACAAATTGAAAAAACGCCTTCTTATGTTAATTCCTCAGATGATGATGATTTGAAGAATACAAATCCTATACACACTGATGTTTCTGATTTAAATTTTGACATTAATAATGAAAATGCAATAACTTATACTTTTAGGAAAAATAAACAATAAAACATTAGTTATAAAAAATAAGAAAATCAAAGATTTTCTTTTATAAAATCTGCTATTTCTCTTGAAGCCGATTATAAATATGTTTATATGACTTTCCTATTACATAAAAAAGAGCTAAGCTATTAATAGCTTAGCTCTTTTTTATGTTTATTCTAGTATTTTGGCTTCTATGTTTCTAAGTTTGAATTGATTGTCTTCATAAACAAAATCATACAAACTCTTATCCAACCTTTCTTCGTTTTGTTTTAAATCTGTTGTGTAATAAAAGTTAATTTTATCAATTTTTATTTTGTTTATAAATAAAATTTTATACACCTCTGCCATTTGCTTGTTGTCTTCACATAAAAATACTAATTGTGGTATATTACTAAATCCAGAATCTCCCGGTACAAAGTTTTCATAGAAGTCTTTCCATAAGTTCATTCTTTCTATTAGCTTTTTCTCATAATCTTCATTCCTTCTAATGGCCTCATATACAAAGTCAATATCTTTTCCTTGATAATTAAAAGTTATTTTAGCTATAGGCTTAAAGATTTTAGAGTTTAGTTTTGCCTTTATTTCAGGTTTAAGTTCAAAGCTTTTAAATGATTTTACCTTTTTCATATAAGCAATAACAAGCTGATTTCCAGCAAGTTTTTTCTTTATCATTTCAACTGGTTTAGCATTATCAGATGGTTGCCATTTGCAATCAATTTCTCTTGAGTTTAACAAGTATTTTCCCATCTTCTCCAATGCGTAAACCCTATAAATTGAGTTTCCTTCTTTTGATGTAAAATAGTATCTAGTTAAAATTTTGCATTTAATTAATTGTTCGAGTCTTTTGTTTAGCTTGTCCTGGCTTCCAACTTCCACCTTTTCTAGCTCTAACAGTTGTAATATTTGTCTAGAAGTTAAAAACTCAAATTTATTTACTAGTTCAATAATTTTAAAATGCAAGTCATTAATTTGTCCTTGGTTAATTTTTTGTAATATTTGATTCATTGATACATATCCATCTTTACCATCAAATATTTTGATTTCTCCCTCTCTCATTGCAAAAGGAGAAACAGTTGTCTTAATATCACTATCTTCAATCATTTCAAGTAATTCCTTTCTTTTAGAAAACCATATTAATCGTTTTCCATAAAAATATACGCATATTATATCATAATTTACATAATTTATCAACTTCATTTTTTGTTAGAAACCTATATTTTCCAAGTGGCAAGTTTTTTACATTTAGATTTCCTATACTGACTCTATGCAAAGCAATAACTTTTTTTCCGATTGCTTCACACATCTTACGTACTTCTCTATTCTTTCCTTCATGTATTGTTATTTGTATTCTTGATTGTTTCTTTTCTTCATCAATCTTTAATATCTTAACCTTTGCAGGCTTTGTTTTATAGTCCTTTCCGTCCTCCTCAATAATTACACCATTTTTTAGTTTTTGAATGTCGTTTTCCTCAATGTTCCCACTAATTGTTACATTATAAGTCTTGGTTATTTCATTTTTAGGATGTGTAATTTTATTAATAAATTCTCCATCATTTGATAATAATAAGGCTCCAGATGTATACATATCAAGTCTACCAACAGGTACTACCCTTTCCTTCACACCTTTAATAAGGTCCATAACAGTATCCCTATCAAATTGATCTTTAACAGTTGTAACATATCCAATAGGTTTATTAAGTAATATATAAACTTTCTTTGTTTTATTGTTGATTAGCTGTCCATCAACTTCTACTTTGTCAATCAAAGGATTAACCTTATCCCCTATTGTTGCATTTTTTCCATTTACTCTTACTTTGCCATCTTGAATCAGTTCTTCTGCTTTTCTTCTTGAACATATTCCACATTCAGAGATGTATTTTTGTAATCTTTCTTCCATTTTTTATTAATAATCCTTTCTTTTTCGGGTTAAATTAACTTAAAAATTTTGCATATTTCAAATATTTCTTAGCTTCTTTTATCAAAATTAAATAATAAAAGTGTATATCTTCATTTAATCTATATTTTTATATTTAGTCTATATTTTTTTATTTAATCTATATTTTTATATTTAATTTGTTTTTTATGTATTTTTCATATTTCTCTTTCCTTTAGTTGCTCTAGGACTTTTGTAAAATATTCTGGAAGTGGAGCTTCTAATTCTAATACCTTTCCTGTAATTGGATGCTTAAATTTTAGATAAGTACTATGAAGCATTTGTCCATGTACATTAAATTCATTTTTTCCGTTTGAGTAAATTTCATCCCCTACTACTGGATGACCAATTTTTGCCAAATGTACTCTAATTTGATGTGTTCTGCCAGTATCAATCTTTAATCTTAATAAAGTATAGTCTCCATATCTCTTTAAAACTTTAAAATGAGTTATCGCTTCTTTTCCATCCTTTGTTACAGCCATCTTTTTTCTATCATTTTTATCTCTGCCAATAGGCATATCAATTGTAGCATCGTCTTCAGAAATATTTCCTCTAACAAGTGCAGTATAAATTTTTGTAATCTCGTGATTTTTTATTTGTTCTGATAAATTTTTATGAGCTTCATCATTTTTTGCAATAATAATTAATCCTGATGTATCTTTGTCAATTCTATGTACGATTCCTGGTCTAAGCTCTCCTCCAATTCCAGAAAGATCTTTTGCATAAGCAAGTACAGCATTAACAAGAGTTCCATCTTTGTTGCCGTTTCCTGGATGAACAACCATCCCTTTTGGCTTATTAACAACTATAATATCTTTATCTTCATATATTATATCTAGTGGGATATTTTCAGGCTTTAGTTTTGTTTCCTTTGGAGTATCCATAATTATAATAATCTCATCTTGAGGCTTTACCTTATATGACTCTTTTGCATTGTTTCCATTTACCAATACTTTGTTTTCCTTAATCAACTTTTGCGCAAAGCTCCTAGAAATATGAATATTAAGGCTTGATACAAACGCATCAAGCCTAGTTTTGTTATTTTCTTCAGTTACAGTAAATTTTAATTTTTCCAATTTTACTCTCCACTTTTTATTATCAATTATTATTTTATTTAATTAGAATAAATTTTACTTACTTTTAATTCGTCTCTATTTTCCAATTTTTGTTGTAATATTTTTATAGTATTGTTATTAAGTTAAAAGTTTTTTTAACTTTTGTTATTTATTTTCTAGTATTACTAATCATCATTATTCACTACGTCCTTGGTGTTTCTTTTGTAAATTTTAAAATTGCTATCTTTATATAAAAGTTCATAGTTGCTGTCCCTTGAAATAAGCATATTTAATTTTGAATTTGTTTTAGTTATAATGTGAGTAACTTCATATTCTTTGAAGGTGTTTTCATAATATCTTGATATTCCAGAAGTATTTATGTAATCAGAAAATATGTCCTTTCCTTTGAATTTTTTACTTTCTTTATCATATTCCCCATTAAATTCAGGTGTATATAAATCACATCTAGAATCAATGAATACAGGAATATCATTTAGTAGTAAATAGCTTCCATAATTGTAGTCATTAAATAGCTTTATGTTTTTATAATCCAAGTTTTCTTTAATCCATTTTACAGCTTCAGTTGGATATGAAGAAGTTGATACGTAGTCTTCACCAATATTAATTTTATATACCCCATAAGAAATTGCCAAAGTAAATACAATTAAAACAATTTCTCCTAATATTGTTGTAAGGTAATTTATAAGTTCTTTAGTTCCATTTTTGTCATAAGTTTCAATGATGTCAGAAATTAATTTTGTAGTAACCATTCCTCCAAAAAGAGTTAACATAGATACTTGTCTTCTAGACATTAATGAAAGCAAGATCAGTCCAAAGAGCATAAATAAGTCTTTTAGTCTAATTTTGACTTTTGTGAATATCATTAAGCATAATGTTAAGAATATTCCGATCAATATTGGTTTATTTTCAATAAGAGTTAGTGGCAAATGTTCACTAATATTTCCCATTGTATTTCCCTTTGAAATTCTTAAGGTATATGTATATGGAATATCTTTTAGAGGTGTTAATAGTCCTGTGAAAATACACAAAATCATAATGAAAAACAATTTTTTATTATTTTTATTTCTTTCAATTCTTATTTTGTATGGGTCTTTTAATCTGTCATTTTGTTTAACTAAGAACTTTTCAAATTGTGCCTTTTCGATTTCAATTTCTTTATTATATTTCGCAAGCTTTTTTTGATAAACTTCTGCCTTTTCCTTTGGAGCCTTTTTTAATTTATTCTTGTAATATTTTATCAAAGTATTTATAATGTTTTTTCTCAATCTATGTACTAAATGTGCATCAATTAAAAGTGTAATAATATATTCGCCTAAATATGGTAAATATAATACAAAATAAAATGGAAAAACAGCAGCGTGAATATTCGCAATTAAAATTGGTAGAATAATTAATCCAATTCCATATTTTTTATGTCCTGTTTGTAGAAATTTTTCAATAAAAATTATTTCTAAAACAAATAAAATAAATGTAACTAGCTGAGCTCTTGCAGCAATATATGCTTCCATTATATACATTTGTCCTAATGTCATAAAGAAAGAAATTAGTTCATTTTTTGAAATAATTTTATTAGCTCTATATAGGGTTAGTCCCAAAATAGCTGATAAAATCATTGTCATAACATATATGCCGGTAAAACCACCCAAATAATCATACACTAATGATGTTATAACATCATATAGCCAATGAGGGTAGGTATAACTTAATCCTTCTATCCACGAAAAATGATCCATATAGTCAATTCCGTTGCTTCTGATAAGTTGTCCAATTTTTATAGTATAAAAAGTATCATTTTGAAGAGATTTTGGCGTTAGTGCAATACAAAATAAAGCAATACAAAAAAACACTAAAATATTATATGATATTTCAATTGCTTTTTCATTACTTATTTTCTTTTTACTATTGCTTTCTATTTTTTTGTTTTTAAATTTAATCATATCATTTCCTCTCTAATTTTTTTACATTATACCACGTTACTTTCTTTTTTTCTATAGTTTAAGCAAAAATGGTTAATGGTTTATTAACTTGGAGTGTGATAAAGCATAATATTTAAAAAAAAACAATATAACTAAACATTCCTAGACTTAGTTATATTGTTTTTTCTATTCTACCTCTTATTTTCTTTACATTTGTACTTGCCTTAAAAATTGTCAATATCGTCATTTTGCATTACTTTGTTCTTTGTAAACAATTTCTTTATAACATTAAACATACTTGCAAATTTGCTTGTTTTTGGAACAATCATGCTAAGATTATTTGGTACCCTTTCAGACATCTTTTCATACATTGTATCTAACACTGCCATTTTCTTAATATAGTAGTCATTAAAAAATGTATAGCTTGATGTCGTCCCAATTAAATTGCTATATCTATACAAAGTTTTTCTGTATTCTTCTATTTGAGAAGCATTTTGTAATTCATTTAATTTTTTGTCAAAATATGATGTTATTATTAAATTCTGTGTAGATAAAAATGTATTTCTAATTTTTTCTTTATATTTAGCAACATTTTTTGTTAATTTATTAAATTTTTTATAGCTTAATTCTTCATTTTGAATCTTATAGTTTAATTCATTTATTTTGTTTTCAATATTAAGAATTTTTTCAAAGTTACTTTGAATGTCTAAAGCATTGTCTACTCCAAATACATTTTTAAATCTATCAAAAAATGCATCATTTGAATAAAATGTACTCTCGAAAAGTATTCCAAATCCCGTTAAATGTGCAATTTGTTTCATTAAATTGCATAAAAGTGGGTAATAGTTTGGACTATCAGTTGGAAGCGACATTCCATAGTATGTTACAGTATCTCCCTTTTGACGATTAGCATAAGAAGCCATTAGTTGAACTGAAGCTTCATTTAATGCATTGCCATAGGCCTTATTGCCAACATACGTACATAATCCCATTCTGTGCAATACTCCATTTGCATCTTTAATTTCCTGAAAATGATGTATACATTCGTGTACGGCAAGCTCTTTTATCGTATGTAATTTCAATCCTCTTTTGAAATATATTGAATTATTTTTGTAAAAATAGCAAGCTCCAACCTGGTTTTGAGGCATATCAGCTTCATACATTTTTAATTTATTAATAGATAAAAATAAAGTGTTAAAGTTTAAATGTATTTCTGGAAAATTACTAGATAATACATTTGCAACATAAATTGCAATTTCATTTTTTACTTGTATATCTAATGCGTTTTCATTTTCTATCCCGTTTTTTCTTAATTCTGCTTCTATTGTATCCATCAAATTTACTCCTTTGTTATACAAGTAATATTGTAACACTATATTCCATTTTTTTTAATTACAAAATAGTTAAAAGCATATTACATTTTTGTAATATTTATGTATAACCTATTTATCATTAAGATTTTCTTGTTTGTGATATTCAATTGTAACTTGTCTTTTAGAATTTGCTTAGTTGGATTGTTTAATTATAACTTGCTTTTTTAGAATTTACTTGGTTGGATTGTTTAATTATAACTTGTTTTTTTAGAATTTACTTGGTTGGATTGTTTAATTATGACTTGTTTTTTCAGAATTTACTTGGTTGTAATGTTTAATTATGACTTGCTTTCTCTTAACTTTTCAATAATTTTGTAAGCAACGTCCCTGCCATTTCTCGCAGCATAAGCAACGGTTTGCCTTGTTCCTATCAAATCTCCTCCGGCATAAACATTTCTTAAAGATGTCTCATAGTCTTCGTTTACTTTTACATATCCTTTTTCATTTGTTTTCAAGTTTAATTTTTGTATCAAATTGCTGTTTGTTCTTGATCCTGTTGCTAAAATTAAGTAATCACAATCCATAGTGTAGTTTGAATTTTCTATATTTACAGGATATGGCCTTGTTTCTTTTTCACTTTGGATAAGTTTAGTTTTTATTAGCTCTAGTTTTTTGTTTTTAAAGCTTATTATATTATTTTGAAAGCTAAAGTTAATATTTTCTTTCTTTGCTTTATTTATTTCTTCTGCCTCCGCTGGCATTTCTTTTTCAGATCTTCTATAAACTACTGTTACATTTGCTCCAATTCTTTTTAATGTTCTTGCTGTGTCTATTGCAACATTACCTCCGCCATTTATTACAACATTTTTGTTTCTGAATTTTTCTTCAAATTCTGTTAAATCCTTTGGCAAAGTTCTTTTTTCTTTTAGCTCATTATATTTTTCTAGCAATTTATTCCCGCTTAAAACATTTTCTCCTTCAAAAGTTTTATTAGGTTCGTTTGCCCCAAAACATAGGTAAATTGCATTATATTGTTTTTGTAAATCTGTGAGTTTTATATCTTTTTCAAGCTCACAATTTAATTTTGCATTAACTCCTAATTCTAGTATTTTATTAATTGTATTCTTTAGTACATCTCTATCTAGCCTAAAGTCAGGTATTCCATAGGCTAAAAGACCGCCAAGGTTATTCTGCTTTTCATATATGGTAACATTAACACCATTCATCGCCAAAAAGCCAGCAGCAGTAAGTCCTGATGGACCAGAGCCAATAATTGCAACTTTTCCATTTACGATTTTATGTTTTGGTAATTTGTAATTTTCTTTTATAGCAATATCAGCAATCCTTGCCTCAACTTGTCCAATATCAACGCTTTTTCCTTTTATTCCTCTTACACATTTGCCTTGGCATTGTTTAAAATGTGGACAAATTCTACCACAAACTGCTGGAAGAACCGATGTTTTTGATATTATTTCATAAGCTTTTTTAGTATCTTTTTCGTGTATAAATCCTGGAATATCATTGTTCAAAGGACATCCAAGATTTGAGCAGGGTTTATTTATGCAGTTTAAGCAATATTTACCCATTTCTTCTAAAATATTTTCCATTTTCTATTTCCTCTTGTATCTTAGTAGTTTATTTTCATTTCGTCAGCTTTGTCTTTTACCAATTCTAAGTCTTGCCAAAACTGAATTTTTTTGTTTTCATCTCTTAAAAGTGCAGCTGGGTGCCATGTTGGCATATAAAAAATGCCATCCTTTTCTATCCATTTTCCTCGAGATGAGGTTATTTTATATTCACTACCTAAAATATTTTGAAGTGCAATTTTTCCAAGCAATACAATTATTTTAGGATTTATAGATTTTATTTGATTTTCAACATATCCAATGCATGCTTCAATTTCATCTTTTTCAGGATCCCTATTTTGTGGAGGTCTACACTTTACAATATTTGTAATGTATAAATTTTTCCTATTAATTCCAAGGCCGTCAAAAGCAAAGTTCATAAGTTTTCCAGCTTTTCCTACAAATGGCAGACCTTCTTTATCTTCATCAGCCCCCGGTCCTTCCCCTATTAGCATTATTTTTGCATTAATATCCCCATCTCCTAAAACTATATTAGTTCTAGTTTTGCATAATT
Organism: uncultured Eubacteriales bacterium; assembly: GCA_902766085.1. Taxonomy (GTDB): domain Bacteria; phylum Bacillota; class Clostridia; order TANB77; family CAG-508; genus CAG-793. The sequence goes on along the minus strand of CACXCH010000086.1, from coordinate 7,767 downwards.
TGCATTTATTACAATTTTCAATTTGTTTTTTGATTTCGTTAATGCTCTCGCTCATTTCGTTTTTCCCTCTTTGCTAATTTTATATTTTACAATTTATCATATTTTCTAGATTTTTACAACTTATTTATGCAAATAGATAGCAAATATTGCTTTAGATAAACCAGAAGCGTTTGTATAAATGCAAAAAAAGAACGCGGGAAAATTTCTCCGCGTCCTTCTATAGTTTCTTTGTAGCTTAGATTGTTCTTAACCTTATGGTGCTATATGGACCAACCCAGATTTCTTCAGGCTGTCCATTGATAATTATTTGGCTGCATCTTTCTTCATCAGTTCTATTAGCAATGAGGAAAAGTTTCTTGCCTTCATCGGTGTATCTTTCTAGTACCATAGTTTCGGCATCGATACTAACAAGCTTTATCTTTCCGCTTGCTAAGATGTCCTTGTTTTTATGCCTGTATCTCCCAATGTTTTTCACAAAGTCCAGCATTTCGCTTTCATTACTATTCCAATTATAAGGTTTCCTGTTGAAAGGATCCTTATATCCAGTTTCAGCAATTTCTGTTCCCTGGAAAATGCATGGAATTCCCGGAAAAGTGTACATTATTGCAATGGCAAGCTTAGTAAGTTTTTTGCCAAGCTCATATTCCTCATCATTAAGGCTGTCATGCTCAGCTTCGAACTTTCTAAAGCCATAAGTATCAAATGAGCCATCGCTTTTCCTCCAAGGCCCTTCAATATCCCAGATTCTATCCCTACTTAAAACATCGTTATTCATTTTATCCCCAGCAAGCATAGTCATAGTTGTGGGATTATCATGAGTTCCAACATTGTTAAGTAAAACATTTTGGACATTTTCCGGATACATGTTATACACACGGTCGAAGTTGTATTGAAAGTGCCTATACTCTCCCCAGCGTACCCATCTTAAGATAGCATCAGCAATCGGGTAGTTCATCACTGAATCGAGCTCTCCATCCAATACTTTAGAATATTTCCTTTCTTCTTCCCTGTCGGATATTGCAAAATCCCACATTTCTCCGACAAAGATAGCTTCTGGATATTTTTCCTTGACCCTATTTAACGCATATAAGAACTCTTTAGGGAAAATCTCCGCAAGATCAAGCCTTATGCCGTCTGCCCCGTTCTTCAAGTAAGTCTCTATCACTTCTGTCATCGCATCCTGATATGATTTATTGAACTTGTTGCATGTTGGCAAGTTTTTAAATCCATACCAAAATGTATGCTGACCATTGTTGTCCTCATACCAGTCAGGATGCTCAGTTATGTACCTGCTATGAATACCAGTATGGTTAAAAACTAAATCTACCATAACAAGTATATCAAGCTTATGTGCAGTGTTGCAGAGACTTCTGAAGTCATCCCAAGTACCAAGCCACGGGTCAATAGTTTCATGGTCTCCCACATCATAGTGGTGGTACTCCTCACTCTGTTCGATCGGGGTAATGTAAATCATATCAAACCCCAGAATCTTTAAAAAGCTGAGCTTCTCTTTAAGACCATTTATATTTCCGCCATAGTAAAAGTTATTAAGGTACTCTCCTTTCTCATCCGGCTGCCAATTAGGCATTCTGTCGTTCCAGGTCTTTAAAATCCTTCCTGGGATGTTGTCAATGTGCACGCTCTCATCTCGCGCAAATCTATCAGGCATCAGTTGGTAGGCCGTTCGTCCAAGCCACTTTTTAAAATTTTTCTCATTCATCATTTGTGTCTCTTGTCCCTTTCTAATTAGAAAATTGGTAAAAAACTTCTGTTACATCTTTATGATATTACATTTTCGTTGATTTGTCAATGTTTTTGAGGATGAGCATTATTTAAAGTGTTATAAATTAATGATTTTATAAATATTATACTTTTTAGCTTTTTTATTTAAAAAACATTAACCTGTAGCTATAAAGCATTGACTGGTTAATATTTTATAAATTTATGAGTGTATTAAAGCGTAATATTTAATGACTCGTGAGATATGCAAAACAACTTGTTCCTTATGTGACAAAAAATCATAAATAATTTTTTGTACTAATCAATAACTTGTAGGCTTGCTGTTTGTGTCTGTTACATTTATTAAAATGTTTTTTTCGATTAGTTGTGATTTATTTATCATCTCTTGCATATCATTGTTTTTGCCATGTAGAACATTAAATGTTATCTCTACATTTTCTCCATATTCAATTTTTTCAATTTGAATATTATTCTTTTCAAGCTCATATTGAATATTCTTTATTTCGCTATATGATGCACTTATTTTATATTTGTTTCCTGGCTCTTGTTTTATTATGCTAGCCTGTTCAATGCAAAATTTAGCAGAATTTGAGTATGCTCTAGTAAGTCCTCCTGTTCCTAATAAAATTCCTCCAAAATATCTCGTAACAATTACTAACACGTTTTGTAAATTTTTACTTTTTAATATGTTTAATATTGGTTTGCCTGCTGTTCCTGATGGCTCACCATTGTCGCTAGCTTTTTCAATTATATTTTTTCCATCACTTATTATGTAGGCAAAACAATTATGCTTTGCGTCATAATATTTTTTTGATATCTCATTTATTTTGTTTTTTGCTTCTTCTTCGCTCTTTACTTGAAAAGCATTTGCAATAAATTTTGATTTCTTTTCTATTAGTTCATAACTTGCTTCTTCATTAATTGTATTAATCATAACTTACTTACCTTGTAACAATAATTATTCGTTAATTTTTACCTGCTGTAAATCCAGTTGAATAGGCTATTTGCAAGTTGAATCCACCCGTATATGCATCAACATCAATTATTTCTCCAGCAAAATATAAATTTTTAACTATTTTTGATTCCATTGTTTTAGGATTTATCTCCTTTGTTGAAACTCCGCCTGCTGTAATTATAGCCTCTTTTATTGGTCTAAATCCATTAACTTCTACTATAAATCCTTTAATATTTTTTACTAAATTTTCTCTTTCTGCTTTAGTAATTTCATTTACTTTTTTGTCCTCGTCAATATTGCTTTTTCTTATTATTACAGGAATCATTGATTTTGGAAGTAAATCTTGCAAACTATTTTTTATTTCCTTATTCTTGTATTTTTCAAAGTCTCTCAAAATCCTGTTATCAAGTTTTTCGTCTGTGAGGCCTGGTTTTAAATCAATCTCAAATTTTGCATTTTTCATACTTGTTCTTACAAGATGTGCAGAAGCACTTAACACAATTGGTCCTGATATTCCAAAATGTGTAAATAGCATTTCTCCGAAGTCATCGTATACTTTTTTATTGTCAACATATACTTTAATCGCTACATTTTTTAGCGTTAGTCCTGTTAATTCCATACAATCATCAATTGAATTTTCACTCGCAGTTAGCGCAACAAGTGAAGGTTTTGGTTCTATAATAGTATGACCTAATTCCTTTGCTAGTTTTAATCCATCACCAGTAGAACCAGTTGCTGGATAGCTTAACCCCCCAGTAGCTAAGATTATTTTATCTCCAAGTATTTTTTCTTTATCTGTTTCTACTCTTATTGCTACATTATCTTTTACAATAATTTTCTTAACAGGTGTAAGCAATCTCACATCCACTCCATTTAACTTTCTTTTAAGTGCTTCTACTACATCCTCAGCTCGGTCACTTACTGGGAAAACCCTGTTTCCTCTTTCATTTTTTGTTGGAATATTAAGTAAAGCAATAATATCTTTATTAGTAAAATTTTGAAAAGCACTATATAAAAAGCGTCCATTTCCTGGAGTGTTTGCAATAAAATCAGACATATTTTCCAAGCTGCTTGTAATATTACATCTTCCTTTCCCTGTTATGCTCAATTTTTTGCCAAGTCTATTGTTTTTTTCTAATAATATAACTTCGTTTCCTTCATTTTTAGCAGAAATTGCAGCAAGCATTCCTGCTGGTCCTCCTCCAATTACAATAACTTTCAATTTTTTACTTCCTTTTGCTAACATTTTTGTTTGATGAAAAAAATTCATTCTCTATATGCTTAATAAATTATTTATCGCATACATTAAACCTAATTTTCCATATTCATAAGTTAGGCCGCCTTGTTGAAAAGCCACATAAGGTTCTCTTAAAGGTGCATCACAGCTAAGCTCTATTGATGAGCCTTGTGTAAATGCACCTGCAGCCATTATTACTTTGTCATCATACCCAGGCATATCGTCAGGAATAGGTATAGATGAAGAATCTATTGGCGATCCCATCTGTATTCCTTGAACATATTTTATTAGTTTTTGAGGTTCATTAAATTCTATTGTTTGCACAATATCTGCTCTATCTTCATCATATAATGGGTCGACCTTATAACCTAAAGTTTGCATTGCCTTGCTAGTTAAAATCGCTGTTTTTAGACTACTAGCTACAACGCTTGGAGCAAAGAAAAGTCCTTGAAGAATTTTTTTATTCATTCCAAGCGTTGGACCTACATCTCTTCCTTCTCCTGGCAAAGTTAATCTTTCCCCAACTAAATCAATTAAATCACTCTTACCCACAACATACGCACCATTTGGTGATATTCCTCCACCAAGATTTTTTATTAGTGAACCAACTACAATATCTGCTCCTATTTGACTTGGTTCTATTCTATTTGTAAGTTCTCCATAGCAATTATCAACCATAATTATAACATCACTATTTACTTTTCTAATTGTTTTTATTGCTTTTTCAATTTTGTTTAATGTCAAACTTTTTCTTAGTGCATATCCACGTGAGCGTTGAATCTCAACCAATTTTACATCTTTTTTTGCCAATCTTTTTTCAATTTTTTCATAGTCAAAATCATTGTCAACCAAATCAATTTGTTCATATTTCACACCAAAAGATTTTAAAGAGCTTTTGTTTTCTCGAAGTCCAATTACTTCATCCATTGTGTCATAAGGCTTTCCAGAAATACTAAGCATTGTATCTCCTGGTCTTAGCATTGCAAACAATGTAACATTTAATGCGTGTGATGCAGAAACAAATTGCCCTCTAACAATACTATCTTCAGTTTGAAAAATTTGAGCATAAATTTTTTCTATTACATCTCTGCCTATATCATTATAGCCATATCCTGTTGTTTCATTAAAATGAACTTCAGATACATCATTGTCTTGAAAAGCTTCAAGAACTTTGCAAGTATTATACTCGCAAAGTTCATTAACTTTTTCAAATTGTTCTTTTACTTCTTTTTCACATTTATTAACTAAATCAATTACCTTTTTATCTACTTTCATAATTAATTTCCTTTATTTACTAAGTTTGTGTCAATTAAGTTTAATTTTTAATTGGTACAATTCTTTTTTTATGGTTCCCTTTACGCTATCTTTGTTTTAATCATTCTAGTGTAGTAGCCCTTGTTTTTTCATAAATTATTTTGCAGTATCTTTACTATAGTAAAGTGGTATTCCAAGGCCACTATTTATTTCATAATATGTTGCAATAAACTTAACATTGTTCCAGTAAAGGTTATAAGTAGGCTCTAAAATTACATCACCATTTTTATTAATAACTCCCCATAGGCCATTTTCCTTAAAACCTGCTGTTTCGCCATTAAATTCAGTTACAAAGTCATATTGAAAATCAATTTTAACATTTCCGTTTTCATCTACAAATCCCCATTTGCCTTTTTGCTTTTTTGCATAAAGCCCATTGTCAGGTGCTATTTCTTTGTATTGAATTTCACTTCCATCAAAGTTGTAATATTTACGATCATTGTCTGAATAGACTACAATGTAATTGTCCTCTTTTTCCACTGTTCCATTATCAATTTGACCAGTAATGTTACCAGATGAATCAATTATATCAACTCTTCCGTTTTCCATAGTTCCTGATATTAAATTTGTTCCATCTATTTTTTGCAATGTTACATATTGTATTGGAACAATTATTTGTTCATTTGCATTAATAATACCCGTTGTACTTTCTGTTGTAGCAATGAACAAATCCTTTGTGTAATATTCCAAGTAAATGTACTTATTTTTAAACATTTTTTGATTAGAATTGTCAAGTACATTGTAATATCCATCACTATCGATAACTATGCTATAATTATCATTTACTTTTTTGTGTGATTCCCATTCAGTGTCAATTTTATTTCCATTTAAGTCGAATATTGTTTTAGTATCGCTTTTTTGAGTTGTAATATAGTCCCCTCCAATTGCAATATAGTCATAATCAATTGGAACGACTGTTTTTCCATCAATATTTGAAACTCCCTTAGCTGTTTCAGTATTAAGAATTAATAAATTGCTTGATTTATCATATTCAATTGCAACATAATCATTATTTAGAATTGTTTCCTTATTTTTGATTAATCCAACTTTTCCATTTAATGTTGTTAATAAATAAACATTTTTATCATCATCAATTTCAGTAATCCTAGAAATATCATTATAATTACATTCAAGGAGCTCTTTTCCTCTTGAGTTGATATATCCAAATCTGTAACCATCATCAGTTTTTACTCTTGTTATAAATCCAGAAAAGGCATACTTAGTGTCAGTACTATAATATCCATCAGAAGTGATATCATCATATTCAGTTTTAATAATTTCATCGCCCTTAATATTAATAATACCACATTGTCCTTTTTTTACAACCTTTAAGAAGCCTTCTTTGTAATCTAAGTTTTCAATATCTTCATATTGAGCATCTTTTATGATATTTCCGTCAAAGTCTATTAGTCCATAGTCATTTTCATTTTTATATTTTAGAACTGTTTTCTCATAAGGAACGTCACTTGTTAATTGATTAATTGGAATCGCTTCAACATCTTCATACTGAGTTAAAATTTGATTACCTTGTTCATTAAACGCTTTATAAACTGCACTAGTGCCATTCAAATCTTCACAGCACAAAAATACTCCTCTTGTTGGATTAGGAATTTCAACATCATCATAAGTTGGATTTATTATAATATTTCCACTTGCATCCATTACCCCAAATTTTTCATCACTTTTTAAAACGTAATACTTAACATCTGATTTTGAAATTGTTGTTAATTCAAAATAATACTTAGCATTTTCTATTTTTGTTCTAATTGCTATGCATATTCCTACAATTGCTGCAATAATAATTATTATAATAAATACTATTAGTTTACGAATATGTTTTTCTCTTGGCATAATATCACCTCTCATTAAAAATTACTTTTATTATAGCGTCATTCGACATTTCTGTCAATCATATTTTGTTCAAAAAAATTGATATCATCCTGCTGATTGTTTACATTATTATTAGGAGTTTTGTATAAGAAAAACATAATAACTAAAAAAATGATTGATGTTAAGATTAAAGAAATAAAATTTATTGTTCGATTATTAAAATTCATAAATTTATTATAGCATCATCTAAGGTAATTGTAAACAGCAAAGATAGCAAAAATTTAGAATCTATAATTCATTTGTGATAATATCTTAAGTAATCATTTGAGAAAATGTCCCAAACCCAAAATAAAAATGTATAATAATTCTCCGCTTAAACATTTCTTGGGTACATATTTTACATCTATTTGTACTTTTTCTTCTGGATTCTTCTTGTGTATGTTCTTTTGGGCTATGATGTGGTCTTCTGCTTTTATCTATTAAGCTTTCCAATGTTCCATCACATCTGTCTCTCCATCTGTATATTGTTCTTTTACACTCTCCAAATTTTATTGCTGTTTTTGTTACACCATATTTATAAAAATATTTTATTATACTCTGTTTTTATTTTAATTTTTGTGTTATACTTTTCATAGAGAAGTACCTCCGTTATGTTTTTTGTTTTGTTATATTTATAATAACATTGGTACTT
>CACXCH010000085.1 GCA_902766085.1 uncultured Eubacteriales bacterium | reverse complement strand
TGCAGATACCCGGAATCGGACCGGGACGGTATCGCTACCGCAGGATTTTAAGTCCTGTGCGTCTACCAGTTCCGCCATATCTGCATTGTTTGTTCTTGGTAGAACAATTATTATTATAATACTCTAAGTCTGCGTTTGTCAATACATAATTTGAAATTTTTTGTTCTTAATGTAGTTTTGTTAAACATATATAATCCAAATTTTTTTATTCTTGCAGTCCCATATTTTTAGGCTTTACTTTTTTGGTTTTTGATAATGAATATTCTTGAGATTCGTTCCATCTCATTACTTTTATGTCTTTGTATGTGTCTAATACTGCTGAGTATTTGTCGTGTTCGTCTTCCCATACTGTTTCTGGAATTTTATCAAATGCATCAAACATTCTTTCCGCTTCTGCTAAATAAATTACTTGTTCTTGTGGTGACATTTTGTCATAGCGTTTTGCAAATTCGTAGAGCTGGTCTAGTTTTTCGTTTGCGTCGATAAATTCCCAAAAGTTTTTTACACTTATGCCAGCCATTTTTAATTGATTGATTGCCATAATTATTAAAATTACTATGAATCCCAACAATATAACAATTATTGCTAATATTTGTTGCATCCTATTCTCCTTTGTAAATAATGTTTTTATGAATACAATAATCCATTTTGTTTTTATAATATCATATAAAAACTTCCATTTCAATTACTTTTTAACAAATGTAATCTTTCTGTAAAATTAGTACTTTTGGTTCTATATAGACTGCCTTACATATTCATAAATCATTATGCTTGCTGCTACAGAGGCATTTAAGCTCTCTGTTTTTCCTAGCATTGGAATTTTTACTTTATAGTCGCTCATTTCTTGAATTTCTTTTTCTACTCCATTTGCTTCATTTCCAATTACAACTACTTTGTTTTTATAGTTAATGTCATAGATGGATTTTTCTGTTTGAAGTGATGTTGTTACTATTTCAAAATTCTTTTTTTGCAACGATTGTAAGGTTTCTTTGAGATTTTCTACTTCTATAATATTTACTCTAAATATTGCTCCCATTGTTGATCTTATTACTTTTGGTGAATAGGCATCTACTGTATCTTTTGATACTATTATTTGTTTTAAGTTTGCGGCATCTACTGTTCTTATTATTGTTCCTAAATTGCCTGGGTCTTGTATGTTGTCAAGTGCTAGAATGTAGTTTGCACTTGTATCTATTTTTTCAATGTCGCTACTTACAGCCGCTTCTAAACCATTTTTTAGTTTCTCATCATCTTGTAATTTATTTTTATTATCGCAATTTATATTAAATTTGCTTTTATTTATTATTGCTAGTATTCCTTGTGGGGTAACTACGTCCGTTAATTCTTTAAATACTTTTTCAGATACTTCTATGTAGTTAAATTGGCTTAAATTTTCAATCTCCTTTTCTATCTCTAAATTACAAAATACAATTTTGTCTATGGATGCATTTTCATTTATTGCTTCTTTTACCATTTTTATGCCTTCAACAATGTATTGATTTTTTCTATATTTCTTTTCTTTTAGCTTTTTTATTTCTTTAATTACTTCATTATCTTTACTTGTTATCATTTAACTAACTCCCTCACAAGGTTATAAATTTTCTATAAATTCCAGTATTTCTTTGTATACATCTTTTCCTATTTCAAGTGTTATATAAGGTTTTATTGCTGATGAAAATTTTATTCTGTTTTTATATTTATCTAGCAATTTTCTTATTAATTGTTCATCAAATATATTTTCAGAGAATGTAAATACTACTCCCATTTGTTTAGATTGAATTTTAACAATCTTTTTGTTTCTTGCTTCGTTTTTAATTTTCGTTATTTTTAATAGATTGTTTACTTCTTCTGGCATATTTCCATATCTATCAATAATTTCATCAGTAATATTTTGTATATCTTCATCAGTTTTGCAATCTGCAATATCTTGGTAAATTTCAATTTTTTGTGCTGAGTCTTCAATGTATGTATCTGGAATATATGCTGATAGTTTTATATCAATGGTTATTTCTTCGTCATTTTGTTTTGTAACTTCACCATTTGTCTCTTTTATTACTTCATTTAACAAATGATTGTACATATCATATCCCACTTGTTCAATATGACCGCTTTGTACTTCTCCAAATAAACTTCCTGCTCCTCTTATTTGTAAATCCCTTGTTGCTATTTTAAATCCCGAGCCAAATTCTGTAAATTCTTTTATTGCATTTAGCCTTTTGTTTGCTTCTTCGCTCATTACTTTATCTTTTCTATATGTTATGTAAGCATAGGCTTGTTTATTGCTTCTTCCTACCCTTCCTCTTATTTGATAAAGCTGGGCTAAACCAAATCTATCTGCATTTTCTACTATTATTGTATTTGCATTTGGAATATCTATTCCTGATTCTAGTATCGTTGTGCAAACTAAAACATTTGATTTTTGGTCAATAAAATCTTGCATTATGTTTTCAATTTCTTCGCCACTCATTTGGCCGTGTGCATAACTGACTCTTGCTTCTTTAACAAGTTTTGAAATATCTGAAGCCTTTACTGCAATATCTGAAACATTGTTGTATATGTAGAATACTTGCCCTTTTCTTTCTAGTTCTTTTGTAATTGCTTCTTTTATTATTTCCTTGTCATATTCTAGTACATAAGTTTGTATTGGCTTTCTGTTTTGAGGTGGCTCATAAATTACTGACATATCTCTAATTCCAACAATCGACATTTGGAGTGTTCTTGGGATTGGTGTTGCTGTCATTGTTAAAACATCTACACTTGCTTTATATTTTTTTATTTTTTCTTTAGCTTTTACTCCAAAACGATGTTCCTCGTCTATTATTAATAGACCTAAGTCCTTAAATTCAACATCATTGCTTAGCAATCTATGTGTTCCGATAACAATATCAACTTCTCCGATTTTTAATTTTCTTATAACTTCTTTTTGCTCTTTTTCTGTTCTGAATCTATTTAGTAATTCTATCCTTATTGGAAATGATTTCATTCTTTTTGAAAATTCTTGATATTGTTGATTTGCTAAAATGGTTGTTGGTGCTAAATATGCTACTTGCTTTGAATCCATTACAGCTTTGAAAGCTGCCCTCATTGCTACTTCTGTTTTTCCATATCCAACATCTCCGCAAAGAAGTCTATCCATTGGTCTATCTGATTCCATATCTTTTTTAACTTCTTCTATACATCTAAGTTGGTCATCAGTTTCTACATAAGGAAAACTATCTTCAAATTCTCTTTGCCAAGGCGTATCTTTCGAGAATGCAAATCCTTTTGAGTGCTCTCTTTTTGCATATAATTCTATTAATTCTTTTGCAACTATTTGCAAATTGCCTTTTACTTTTGCTTTTGTGTTTTCCCACTCTTTTGAACCGAGTTTATTTAATTTTGCAACATCTCCACCAATGTATTTACGCACATTGTCTAAATCAGTTGTTGGAACATAAAGCACATCTGTTCCTTGGTATTTTATAGTTATGAAATCTTTTTTTATTCCATCAACAGTAATTGTTTTTATACCTGTGAAAATTCCTATTCCATATTTTCTATGTACAACATAATCATTTGGTTTTAAATCAGCAAAAACAATTTTTTCACCTGATTTAAATGTTTCATTTTTAATTTTTCTTCGTCTTTGATTTTTTTGAGCTCCAAAATTTTCATCACTAAGAACAATTAGATTTTGTTCTTTGTTTTCAAATCCTGTAGTTATCGTTCCAATACTAACTAATATTTGACCATTTTTTAGATTAATGCTATCAATATCATCTGATTTTGTAGCTTCCTCAATTGCTTTTACTATTGAATCTCGACCTTCTTTTGTTTCACTTAAAATAATGACTTTCTTATTGTTTTTCTTGGCGTTTTTAGCTTCCAAAACAAGATCATTCATATCTGGAGAATTTATTTCTCTCAAATGCATATTGTTGATTTTAGAATCGTTTTGTGTCAAGTTTATGTAATTTTCTATTTCAAATTTATAGTTTTGAATATTGTTTAATGCTTCCGGTACACTTTTTTCCTTTTCAATTAAAGCCTTGATTAAATTCTCGTTGTCATTCTTAATTGCCTCAATCCTCTGTTCATTTTTCGAAAATTCATCAACAATAAGCGTAAAGTTATCTAGATAATCAAGTATATTTTCGCTTTTTTCGTAAAATTCATTAAAATATTTATCAATTTTTAATTTGTAATCACCATTTTTTATTGTTTCTATATCTTCATCAACTTCACTTTGGTTAATATTATATAATCTATAGTCTAAATTCTGTATTTTGTTAATAATACTTTGCACATCTGTTTCAAGTATTTTCTCTGTAGCTGGAAAAATAGTAGCTTTGTCAATCATTTTTATTGTTCTTTGTGAAGCTAAATTAAACTTTCTAATGCTATCGACTTCATCACCCCATAGCTCAACTCTAATTCCTTCTTTATCATCTAAACTAACATCAATTATATCACCCCTGATGCTAAACTCACCCTTATTCTCAACTAGTTCTTTTCTCTCATAGCCAAGTTTTACCAAATTTTCTTTAATTTTGTCTAAGTTAACGTCTTCGCCACTTTTTATTTTTATAATATTCTTAAACAATTTTTCTTTTGGGATCATTTCTTGCATTACTGCTTCAATAGTTGTTACAATTATCTCGTTTTTATTGTTATATATATCATTTAAAATTTCAGCTCTGCTATA
>CACXCH010000084.1 GCA_902766085.1 uncultured Eubacteriales bacterium | reverse complement strand
TGACTTCTTTTTTCTTTTAACGCTAGGCTTTTCATAGCATTCTCTTTTACGTAATTCTTGTAGTAATCCATTTCTAGCATTTTGTCTCTTTAGCTTTTTGATAGCGTCTTCTATATTTCCATTAACTACATTAATTTTTGGCATCTTATTCATCCCCTCCTTCCAAAGCTTGAAACTATTGTATGGGATTATAGAGCATTGCTCTAATCTTTTAAATACTTTAGTATTATATATTATTTTGCTGAATGTTGTCAATACCTTTTTAGTAGAAATGTTAAAAAATGCTATTTTTCTAAGTGCTCATATAGTTCAAGTTTTTCTACCGGTTTTCCCTGCTTTAATGATTTTTTTACATCAAGTATTCTTTGATTTGATGATCCTCTCCAATTTAGTTTTGGGTTGTGAAGCTCGTCTACATATTGGCCATCTACTAAAATATCTACATATTTTATTTTGTCTTTGTTTGGAATATTTTCAAACTTGTATCCTGTCCATACCCACACATCTTTTGTATTGCCAAATTTTTCCTTGAATGCTTTTGATAGCATTTCTGTTGCATCAGCATTTCTTGGATGTAGAGGTTCTCCTCCAAGTATTGACAATCCTTTTACGTTTTCATCGTCGCATAATTTCATTACTGTTTCTACTGTTTCTTTAGTAAATTCTTTTCCTCCATTGAAATCATGAGTTTCTGGGTTAAAACATTTTGGGCAATTAAATTCGCATCCTTGTAAAAATATTGACACTCTTACTCCTGGTCCATTTGCTATGTCCATCTGTCTAATTATGTTGTATCTCATTTTTTATTCCTTCTTTTTATTTCATATTTTCTTTTTGATTTTTCGTTTATAGTTTTTATTTTTAGTTTGTTTATTGTTTTTGTTTCTTTTTAGTTTGTTTACTGTCTTTATTTTTTTAGTCTGTTTATTGTTTTATTTCTTTTTATGCTATGTGGTTTTATCACTAGTAAAACATATATATTATAATAATATATATGTTTTACTAGTATTATTATTTATTTTTCCTTAGTTTTATTTGCTCTTTTTTTCTGTCTCTTCATATTGCATATTGTCGATGTGAAGTACCCTTTCTTTTATCTCCTGTGTTCTTCCTTTGTTCCAGAAATTTGTTCCTATATATCCGCAAGTTCTCCTTGCTACATTAAGTGTTCTATGATCTCTGTTTCCACAGTTTGGGCAATACCATTCTAGGTTATCATCTAGTAGAATTTCCCCATCATATCCACATTTTTGGCAATAATCTGATTTTGTGTTTAACTCTGCATACATAATGTTATCATAAATAAATTTAATTATTTGTTCTACTACTGGTATGTTATTTTGTAAGTTTGGTGTTTCAATATAGCTTATAGCACCACCTGGAGATAATCTTTGGAATTTACTCTCAAGTTTAAGCTTTTTGAATGCGTCAATTTTTTCAAATACAGGAACATGATATGAATTAGTAATGTAATTTCTATCTGTAATTCCTTTGATTACGCCGAATCTCTTTTTTAAGCATTTTGCAAATTTATATGTTGTACTTTCAATTGGTGTTCCATATAGTGAATAATCAATATCTTCTTCTTTTTTCCATTCTGCAGTTTTGTCGTTCATGTGTTGCATTACTTCTAAGGCAAATTTTTCTCCTTCAGCTCCATCTGTGTGTGAATGACCTGTCATATATTTTACACATTCATAAAGTCCAGCATATCCTAAAGATAATGTTGAATATCCATGGTGTAATAATTCGTGTAAGCTTTCGCCTTTCTTTAGTCTAGCTAATGCTCCATATTGCCATAAAATTGGTGCAACATCAGATGTTCCCTTTTCAAGTCTATCAACACGTACTCTTAATGCTTTATGGCATAAATCAAGTCTTTCATCAAATATTTCCCAGAATTTTTTCATATCTTTTCCTGATGATAGAGCAACATCTGGTAAATTGATTGTTACAACACCTTGATTAAATCTTCCATAATATTTGCCTTTGCCCTCTACATAGTCTCCAGCATGAGCAATATTTCCTAAAGACATTGTTCTATCAGGTGTTAAGAATGATCTACATCCCATGCAAGGATAGCACTCTCCTTGGCCCTTTTCATTTATTTTATATTTTTTCATCATCTTTTCTGAAATATAGTCAGGAACCATTCTCTTTGCTGTACATTTTGCTGCAAGCTCTGTCAAATACCAGTATTTGCTTCCCTCTTTTATGTTGTCTTCTTCTAGTACATATAATAATTTTGGAAATGCTGGTGTTATATAAACTCCTTTTTCATTTTTAAATCCAAGAATTCTTTGATTTAAAAATTCTTCTATAATCATAGCAAGTTCATCTTTATATTCATCAGTTTCACCTAAATACATATTTACAGATAAGAATGGAGATTGTCCATTTGTATTTGTCATCGAATTAACTTGATAGTTAAATGTTTGTACTCCATCTGCAATTTCCTTTTTGGTATCTTCCATTGCAAATTGTTTGCATTGTTCTTCATTTAACCCACGTTTTTTATATTTGTCCAAATATCTGTTGTAGCTATCTCTAACAAATGGTGCTAAATGTGTTAATGATACTGTTGCCCCACCATAAGTAGAAGATGTTACTGCAAGGATTATTTGTGTAGCAATTGTGCAAGCTGTTAAAAATCTGTGAGGTTTTTCAATTTTTACTCCATTTATTACTGTTCCATTTTGAAGCATATCATTAAGGTTAATTAATTCACAGTTTGTTAGAACATTTTGGGCAAAGTAGTCAGCATCGTGGAAGTGAATAATTCCCTCATCGTGTGCTTTTACAACATCATCAGGAAGTAAAAATCTACGAGTGATATCTGTGCTTGTGATTCCTGCTAAATAATCTCTTTGGGTTGTAACAACTTTAGCATTTTTATTTGAATTTTCATTGTTCCAATATTCACTCTCACCATCAATAAGCTCTTTAATAGACTTATCTGTTGTGTTTGCTTTTCTAATTAACGCACGGTTATAACGATATGTAATATAGCATCTTGCTAACTCGTGTTTTCCGAAATCCATTAATTTGTCCTCAATCATATCTTGGATATCTTCAACAAGGATTCTTTTCTTTTTTAAGTTTCTGATTTCAGAAGTTATTTCCGCAATTTCTTCGTCAGTTGCCCTTTCTTTTTTGTCAACCTCTTTGTTTGCTTTTTCAATAGCATTAATGATTCTGCTTTCATCAAAATCAACAATTTTTCCATCTCTTTTTACGACTTGCATTTTTTGCCTCCATTTTTATTTTCATTTTTTCGTTTTTTTAAAAAAATCATTTTTTTATTTTTGTGTTTTTCAATTGCATAATTATAATAAATCATATTATTAATAATGTCAACAATTTATTTTTTAAATTATTTTTCTTTATTATGTTCCCAATTTGATGAAAGCCTGTATTTTGCTTTTGTTTTGGGTTTATGGTTTTATTTTCGTATTATGTTACTTATTGCATTTTTTGCCCATATTTCGACATTTCTTTAACTAATATTTCATTTGTATTACAATTTATTTTTTATTTTTATTTTTAAGATTTTCAAAAAATCATTTTTTTATTTTTTGGTTTTTCAAAGTTTTTTAATTTATGTTTGAACATAAAAGTCTATAAATGTCAATTACTGGACTGTAGCTAATTGTAGTAAAAGTTGAATTAAAGAAGCAAAGTAAATTTTGAGTTACAGGTTAATGGTTTTAAGAACAAAAAAATTGAAAGCAGAAATTTACAAACTATTAATCAATAAGAATTTTGGTTGAATTGGTGAATTAAGTGAATTAGAAAAGTTACATAAAATATTCATTGACATTTTATAAAGTATGTGATAATATATGAATTATGTAACCTATTGTTTCATTTTCTTGCTATTATAATAGCTAAAGAAAGGAGCCTTATGGGCAAAAAAGACTACGCTTCGCATGTTTCGTCTGGAAGGATCAAAGGTAATCCTGCCTCCAAGAATGGAAATCCGCATCCAAAGTCTTATCAGAAGAGCGGGAAGCAGTATCAGAGTCCTTCAACTAAGGGAATCCGCAAAACAAAATATTGCTAATTGTCTCTAGTTGAAGGCAAAAAAAGGTGCTAAAGTCAAAGTTTTATCGACTTAGGCATCTTTTTTACTTTATTTATTCCAATCATTTGAGAAAATGTCCCGAGTGATTACTTACGTTATTATTCACAAATGAATTATAGTTTAGGCAGCTTTTTTCCTTCATTATTTATTGACAAATTGTGGAATTTATGGTAGCATTATTATGTAACCCTTTATTGTTTTTATGTCACATATATGTGGCATAGAGAGGAGAGCATATGTCATCTGGTTTTATTGTTACACCATCGGAGGCTCGGAAGTTACAGAATATGCCTTATTCAAATAGGAAATACAAGGCGTATTCTGTGACGGACAAGCATAACCCTTTGAAGGGTAAAAAGCTTAACGCCAAGTCCAGCAAGCCCACCGATAACAATAACAAGGAATAACGCTCAGCAGGGAACACTAAGTCATTTAATTAAGTAGGCTTAAGTGTTCCCTGTCTTTTATTTTTAAGTGATATAATTATAAAATTGAATTAATATTCAAAGTATACAATTTAATCAATTTCTAATTTTATAGTTTATTCAAAATTTAATTTTAAAAAATTTATTACTCTATTTTAAAATTTCTTTTATTCTTTTTATATTTGTATCCCATAAGTCAATTGCATTTTGAAAAGCAAGTTTCTCTCTAACTTCATCTACATCAAACCATTCATATTGTTCTTTATCCTCATCATTAATTTTATCTTCTGTTTTTCCATCATCAATTGCTATATAATAATATAAGTAAATATGTCCATCTTGTTCGTTTGTGTATTGAACTACTCCAATTGGTTTATCCTCCAATAAATGGCAGTTATGCATTGTTTCTTCCTTAGTTTCTCTTAAGGCACATTGTTGCAAGGTTTCATTTTTCTCAATATGTCCCTTTGGAAATTCATATCCTTTCCCATCAATTCTATTAATTAAACAAACTTTTTTGTTCTCCATATTAATTAATATTGTTCCTGCTTTATTCGTTGTTCTAATTTTTTCAGAATCCATCTTCATACCTTTCCTGCTTTATTTAAGCATGCCATTTAGCTTTTGCTAATGGCTCGTTTTTTATTTTTTATATTGTACACCAAAAAGCATTAACTTGCAAGACGTTTATTGATAACACGTCGTTACAATTTGCATCTTGTTTCCTCTGTAAAATAAACTAATATACCTGTTTGATTGTTTTGCATCCTTATATGTTGTTATATTGATTTTTTTATTCGATAAATCATATTAATTTTAGTAAAATTATTGAAAATAATTTGTATTTTGTTATAATTGTAAAAAAAGAAAGGAGATATAGCTATATATAGCTATATAATTAAATACTATGAATTATTTAGAAGATGGAAATACAAAAATATCTGATAGCAGAATTATTATTTTATTAGGAAATCATATTGTTGATGGCAACAATAGAGATGGAGAAGTTGATGTATGTCCGCGAGATAAAGATAACGATTTTGATTACCATGCCTTAGCTTTAGATTATTACTTAAATACCCATTTTAAGGATAATGAAGAAGTTCAAAAATCTGATAGAACCAGTGCAAATTCAATTGCATTTAATTTAGCAAAGTCAAATGCAATCGTAGGATTTGAAAACACATCAGTTGCTAATCATAATTCAATGTTATTCTTTTTTCCAAAAGAACTATCTCGAAAACAAAAAAATAATTTAAAACTTCTTCAGAAAAAATTGAAAGATGAAAATTATGAAATAAATATATATTATAATTTAACTCGTCACCCTGAAGATTATACTATAGCAGCAAAAAGTAAAATGGGAAATAGTTCAATTTTAAATGATTTTATTTATGATAAATCACAGGAAAGATAAGCAAATATGTTTGTTATAAAAGTTTAAATTCAAAAATAAGCAATTACTTTTTTGAAAAATACTCTTGAGTGAAAATTCAAGGCAATATATTTTTTTCAAAATAGTTGTTTATTTTTTTTATTTATAAATAAAAATGCTTTTGCTAATATGTAGCAAGAGTAAAAACAGCAGTTTTGAAAGACAAGTTGAATAGTGCTTTTATTTATGCTATAATATGCCCATATTATTAACATTAAAGAGGTTTTTATGTTGTTAGCTTTATCCGGAATTACCGGCGTTGGTAAATCCTATTTTAAAAATAAAATTGTTGAAAAATGCAACTTTCAAAAGGTACATACTATTAGAACTCGTCCTAAAAGGTCTAACGAAGTTAATTTTGTTGATGGTTATTTTATGACTCCAGACGAGCTTGATAATTTGCAAAATGATGGAAAAATTGCCTACCGCTTTCACGTTTTTAATGGTGATTATGCATATCTAAAAAGTGAGATTTTTTCAAATGATAATATGGTTTTTGAAATGCATTATACTACTATTGATGATTGGAAGAATGTAAGGCCTGATTTAAAGACTATTTATATTTTCCCAACAGATATAAAAAAGGCTAAAGAACAACTTAAGATGAGAAATCTACCTTTAGAGACGGAAAAAATGCGTGTTAACGAAATTTTAGATCAATACAATTTTATGATGAATAATAAAGATTTTCAAAATAAATTTGATTATGTTTTTTTCAATAATTATGATATTGATTCTGAAAATAGATTAATTAGTTTAGTTGACTCTATTCGTGACGATAGTTTAAGATAAAATAGATTAATTAATTTATTTAACTATATTCGTGATTATAGTTTAAGTAAAACTTTGTTTTGTTATAATGAGCTATAGATTTTATTTTATATTAGTTTAGTTGATTTGACTTATTTTTAGCTAAAAAGTTTATTAATTTAAAAGGATTGATTATGGAAAAATTTTTTATGGTCAATGAGAATTTTGACCGAATTATAAATAATACTCTAGAAAATAATTTCAATGTTTTTCTTATTGAAAATTTGATTCCTATAAGTACGGGCTGGACTAACATTGTTTATAAAGTTGAAACTAATAAAGGAAATTACTATTTTAGGTTTCCCAGAGATGAGTTTTGGGAAAGAACAATAGTTAAAGATTCGCAATTTGCTAATTATATTAATGGTAAAACGTCATTTAAAACATCTGAAATTAATCTCGATTACGATAATGGAAGGCCTTTTTCATACCACAGAGAAATTCCTGGAAAAACCTTGGCAGATGTTATGAATAATTTGTCTGAATTCGATATTGATAAAATATCTTTTCAAATTTCTCAATTTATGAATGAACTTCATAATATCAAATACAATGAAAATGAAGTATTTTCTGTTGACAACATAGGGTTAAATTTGAATGATTTTATTACAGAGCTTTTGGATAAACACGTTAGTCAAAATGATAAGAGTTTTTGGAAATTCTATCATTTTGGTGGTGAAAATGAGTGTTTAGTTCATGGTGATTTTAATTCAAGTAACATTTTACTTGATGAAAATAATAATGTTGTAGCAGTTATTGATTTTGGCTTTGGTGGCTTTGGAAATAAATATATGGATATTTCAAGAATTATTGGAAGATGTCCGTTTCATTTTAAAAATAGCATTATAAAAAACTATGAAGAAATTGATAATCATTCACTTAACCTTGATTTATTAGATAATGATATTAAAGCTTGGAACAGTATTGATTCTGGATATATAAATTATATGGCTAAAATTGGAATATATAAGAAATAAGAATTTTTATGTATTACCTTTTTTCACCACTAAAGTTCTTTGAAATCACAGTACGCCTGTGAGATTTGAATAACAAATAAGAAAATCAAGGATTTTCTTTTATAACAGCTTGTTTTTCTTTATCTCTTGCGCTAAATTAGAGAAATGTTTGTATGACTTTCCTATTATATAATAATAAGAAGAAGCACTAAGTGTTTCTTCTTATTATTTTTGATAAGGCATTGTATGTGTCTTTCGATATAGTTTCTTTTGATACTACTACTCCATTTTTTAATAGTGTTTTATAGGTTTCTGATATACAACCATTTTCGCCATATCTTTCTACCACCTCTTGCCCTTTTTCAAGGCTATTATCTTCTTTATATTCTACATTTTGTTTTATTATTTCAAGCTCCTTTGATTCAATTAACACAGTATAGTCATCATCTTGTTTTATTCCATAAATGTTTACTGTAACAACTCCATCCTCTGCTTGAGACTCTATTTTTATTGGGTAATTCCTATTATTTTTAAATTTAAAATCAACGCTTCCCCACGAAACAGTTGCATCTCTTCCTGCTGCTACATAGGCTGTTTTAAATGAATGATTATGTCTTTCAACAATTTCTAAGTTTGTTAAAAGAGCAGCATTATATAGTGTTGAAGATAATTGGCAGATTCCACCTCCTACATCAAGTACAACATCTCCTCCTGAATAAGCATTTGCTTCTTTAAATCCTGCTGCAATTGTTCTTTGGCCTATGGTTTGGTTGTATGAAAAAGTCTCCCCCGGATTTACAATGGTTCCGTTCAATTTTTCTGCCGCCAATTTTAAGTTATTAGCTCTATTTGTGTTGCTTGCATCAAAATCAGTAGTAAATGTTGCAAGTTTGTCGGTAAAAGCTTGGGTTCCAAGGCTAGCAACTGTAATTTGTGGCTCTACTATTTTTAATGGTATTGTATATTCATCTTTGTCTTCAGATAAGATATTTTCAGCTTCCTCTTTTGTTATTGCAAGCTCAATTCCCTTTTTCTCTGCATGAACTTTCTTAGGATTTTCAGATATATATGCATTTTCAGCTTCTTGTGTTACTTCAGAAATTATTTTATCTAAATCAATATCACTTGGAGTTGCTTCTTCTACTGGAATTTCAATAGTATTATCGCTATTAGAAATATCTGAAATAGTTTGCTTAATTTTTTCCTTTAATTGTTCCTTTTGTATTGCAACACCTTTTTTTCCTTTTTTTATTATAAGGTTTTCATCTTCAATATAATATGAACTTTCTTCCTTGGCATCTGGCAATTTGCTTTCTAAATCATCAACTATGGCATTTAAAGCATCATCGTCTATACTCGTTTCTAATGAAATATTTCTTTTCTTAAAAAGAGTTGATACAATTTTATAATTATTTGTAATTATATTTCCGCTTCTTCCAATACCATAGGCTTTAGCTATTGCATCATTTACGTCATACTCTACGTCCAATTGTTCAAATGAAATATTAGCAACATAATCTAAGTGTTTTAATGTAATTGAATTCGTTCTCTTACTCTCTATTAAGCTAGTTATTTTTTCGTTTGCTTCTTTATCATTGTAAGTAGATACTGAAACTCCTTGAATAGAAATGTTTTTATAAATCTTTGTATTATTCATATTTATTAGGCTAAAAATAATCGAGAACACTAGTAAAATTAAGGCTAACGCTATAATTATTTTGACCTTTTGTGTATGTGTAAGCCCTAGCTTACCATATTTATTTTCAAACTTCTTTTTAAACTCTCTAGATTCTTTACTCATATCAAATCCTTAACTTTATTACTTTAATTAAAAGTATTATTTATCTTATTTAAAAATGAACAAAATTAAAAGAAATCTTTCATTTTGTTGAAACTTTCTGTACTTTTTATATTTTCTATTTTTGTTCAATTATATCATTTGAAAAAATAATATTCAATATAATTCTAATATTACAGGTTAATGGTTTTAAAATCAAAAAAAGCTGAAAAGCATAATATTTAATGGCTCGTAGACTTGCTGTTTTGAACGCCTCCACCTTATGTGACAAACAAAAATTATAAATAATTTTTGTTTGC
>CACXCH010000083.1 GCA_902766085.1 uncultured Eubacteriales bacterium | reverse complement strand
TATATCATGTTACTGATAAAATTAATAGATTAAAGGTTTATAGATAAAGCCTTTTTAAAAATCTAAATATATTATACAAGGAGAGATATGATTATTAAAAATAATCATACAAAAAATTATGATAGATAATAATTCAACTTGGGAAGAATTAACACCGGGTGGAACAATATATGATGCGGGAAATGCAAGAACTTTCAAAACAGGTGACTGGAGAAGCAGAAAACCAGTTTGGAATGAAGAAGTTTGCAAACAATGCGGATTATGTTTTCCTGTTTGCCCTGATGATGCAATCCCAGTAAATAAAGATTTAAAGAGAGAAAACTTTAATTACGATTTTTGCAAAGGATGCGGAGTTTGTGCAAAAGTCTGCCCTTTCAAAGCAATTACAATGGAAGAGGAGGGAAAATAAATGAGTATTAGAGAACGTTTAAGTGGAAATGAAGCTACAGCTTATGCGATGAAGCAAATTAATCCTGATGTTGTTGCAGCATTCCCAATTACTCCATCAACAGAAATTCCACAATATTTTTCAACTTATGTAGCTAACGGAGAAGTGGACACAGAATTTGTAGCAGTAGAAGGAGAACATAGTGCGATGGCAGCCTGCATTGGAGCTGAAGCTGCAGGTGCAAGAGCTATGACAGCCACATCGGCTAATGGACTTGAATATATGTGGGAAATGATTCAAATTGCTTCAAGTTCACGCCTTCCAATAGTAATGGCATTAGTTGATAGAGCAATTTCAGGACCATTAAATATACATAGTGATCATTCAGATGCAATGGCAGTTAGAGATTCTGGATGGATAATGTTATTTTCGGAGAATAACCAAGAAGCCTATGACAATATGCTAATGGCACATAGAATTGGAGAAAACAAAGACGTAATGCTTCCTGTAATGTGCTGCCAAGATGGATTTATAACATCACACGCAATTGAGAATATTATGCTTGAAGAAACTGAAGATGTTAAAAAGTTTGTAGGAACATATAAACCAGAGCATTACTTACTTAATAAAAATGAGCCAATAGCTATTGGACCAATGGACTTACAACCATATTTAACAGAACATAAAAAGCAACAAGCAGTTGCAATGGAAAATGCTAAAAAAGTTATTCTTGATGTTGCTAACGACTTTGAGAAAATGACTGGCAGAAAATATGGTTTCTTTGAAGAATATAAAATGGATGATGCTGAATATGTTATTGTTTGTATGAATTCAACAGCAGGAACAGTAAAAGAAACAGTTGATATCTTAAGAGAAAAGGGAATAAAAGCAGGTTTATTAAAAATAAGAGTATTTAGACCATTCCCAGGAAAGGAAATTGCAGAAGCACTTTCAAATGCAAAAGCAGTTGCCATTCTAGATAAAGTTCCATTATTAAGTGCAACAGGAGGACCATTATTTGAGGATATCGTCTCGAATATGTTTGTTAACAATATTAATATACCAACCATAAATTATACCTATGGTGTTGGAGGAAGGGATGTAACAGTTAAGCAAATTGAATCAGTATATTCTGATTTACAAAACTTGCAAGATATGAGCAATCCATATAGATATTTAGGTTTGAAGGAGGGAAAATAAATGTATAATGTAAAAGAAGTAGTAGCAAATAAGCCTTCAAGATTTACATCTGGACACAGAATGTGTGCAGGATGTGGAGCACCGGTTGTTGCAAGAATGGTTTTAAGAGCTGTACATCCAGAGGATCATGTTGTAGTATCAAATGCAACAGGATGCATGGAAGTTTCAACTTGCATTTATCCATATTCAGCTTGGACTGATTCATATATTCATACTGCATTTGAGTGTGCATCAGCAACAGAATCAGGAGTTGAAGCAGCATATAAATCTTTAAAAAAACAAGGTAAATTGCCAGAAGGTGAAAATACAAAATTCATAGTATTTGGTGGAGATGGAGGAACTTATGATATAGGAATCCAAAGTTTATCAGGAGCTATGGAAAGAGGACATGATTTAACTTATGTATGCTATGATAATGGAGCATATATGAACACAGGAATCCAACGTTCTTCAGCAACACCACGTTTTGCTGATACAACAACATCACCAGCTGGAAAAGTAATTCCAGGAAAAATGCAATCAAGAAAAGACCTAACAGAAATTATGGTAGCACATCATATTCCTTATGTAGCTCAAACAGCAGCATATTTGACATTGCAAGATTTATACGAGAAATCTGAAAAGGCCATTTACACTAAAGGTGCAAAGTTTTTAAATGTATTAGCACCTTGCCCAAGAGGATGGGGATACCCAACAGAAGATTTAATGGAAATAAACAAATTAGCAGTTGAAACTTGCTATTGGCCATTATATGAAGTAGAAAATGGCATATACCATATAAACTATAAACCAGCAAATAAAAAGCCAGTAACGGAATTTCTAAAAACACAAAAGAGGTTCAGACATATTTTTAAACCAGGCAATGAATGGATGCTAGACGAATTCCAAAAAGAAGTTGATAAACGTTGGAATGAGCTATTAGCTAAAGAAGAAATGACAAATAAATAACATAAAGGACTAGGAACTTAAATTCCTAGTCTTTTAATTTAAACCATTAACCAAGTAACCTTAACACCATTTATTTTATTTAGAAGGTTGTAAATTTTTTGCAAAAATATTATACTTGTATCACGTTCAAATTTTTTAGGAGAATATATAATAATGGATATTAATGAAACTATAGCAAATGAATTACAAATAAGAAAATCGCAAGTTGATAAAACTGTTGAATTAATTGATTCAGGAAATACAATTCCTTTTATTGCCAGATACAGAAAGGAAGTCACAGGCAATTTAAGTGATGAACAGCTTAGAAATCTTGATCAAAGGCTAACATATTTAAGAAATTTACAAGAAAAGAAAAATGCAGTTATCGAGTCTATTACAAATCAAGGAAAGATGACTGATGAAATAAAAAAAGCCCTTGATTTAGCAGTGACTCAAACTGAGGTTGATGATATTTACAGACCATATAAACAAAAGAAAAAAACTAGAGCTACAGTTGCCAAAGCCAATGGGTTACAAGGCCTTGCTGATGATATATTAAAACAAAAAAATAAACAAGATATTTTTGAAGTAGCTAAAGACTATCTAAATGAAAATGTTAAAACTGTTGAAGATGCAATTCAAGGAGCTGAGGATATTATTGCAGAAGATATTTCAGATAGTGCTGACTTTAGAAAACAAATAAAAAAAATATATTACAGAGATGGAAAAATAAATTCAGAAGCTGTTGATAAAGATGTAAAATCACCTTATGAAATGTATTATGATTTTTCCGAGCTAATCAAGACAATTCCTTCACATAGAATACTTGCAATTAATCGTGGCGAAAAAGAGAAATTCTTAAAAGTAAAGTTAGTAAAAAATGATGAGAAAATAATTGAATATTTGCAATGTCAAATTATAAAAAACAGTTCAACAAGAAATGAACAATTAATAGATACAATTAATGATTCATGGACAAGATTAATTGAACCATCAATTGATAGAGAAATTAGAGCTGATTTAAAAGAAAAAGCAGACAAGGAAGCTATTAAAATTTTTGGAAAAAACGCAAAACAATTATTGCTAGGAGCACCTTTAAAAGGATACACTGTTCTTGGATTTGATCCAGCATATAGAACTGGTTGCAAACTTGCTGTAATTGACGAAACTGGAAAAGTTTTAGACACAGGAGTAATTTATCCAACAGAGCCTCAAAATGACATTGAAGGTTCTAAAAAAACAATGATTAATTTAATAAAAAAAGACAAAATAAATGTTATTGCTATTGGAAATGGAACAGCATCAAGAGAATCAGAACAATTTGTTTCTGTTACTATTAAGGAATTAAAGGAAAAAGATAATATTGATGTAAGCTTTGTAATTGTAAGTGAAGCAGGAGCTTCTGTTTATTCAGCATCAGAACTTGCAACAAAAGAGTACCCAAATTTAAATGTTTCATTAAGAGGAGCAATTTCAATTGCAAGAAGACTTCAGGACCCACTTGCTGAATTTGTAAAAATTGACCCCAAGGCAATAGGCATCGGGCAATATCAGCATGATGTAAACCAAAAAGAACTTGAAGACGAGCTTACAACAGTTGTTGAAGACGCTGTTAACGAAGTTGGAGTTGATATTAATACAGCAACACCTTCACTTTTATCGTACGTTTCTGGAATTAACAATACTATTGCAAATAACATAGTTGCTTATCGTGATGAAAATGGAAAATTTACAGAAAGAAAACAACTAACAAAGGTTCCAAAATTAGGAAAAGTTGCATTTGAACAATGTGCCGGATTTATTAGAGTACCAAATGGTAAAAATCCATTAGAAATTACAGCAGTTCATCCTGAGAGCTATGACAAAACTGAAAAACTTTTAAATAATTTAGGATACAAAGTAGCCGATTTGCTTGATAAAGAAAAGTTAAACTCTTTAAAAAATGATTTAACTAAAATAGATATAAGCCAAAAGGCAAAAGAGCTTGACATTGGAGAATTAACACTAACAGATATAATTAGCGAGCTTGAAAAGCCAGGAAGAGATCCAAGGGATGAAATGCCAAAACCAATATTAAGATCTGATGTTTTAAAATTTGATGATTTGCAAATTGGAATGATACTTAAAGGAACGGTCAGGAACATTACAGCATTTGGCTGCTTTGTTGATGTTGGCGTAAAACACGATGGCTTAGTACATATATCAGAAATGAGTGACAAGTATGTAAAAAATCCATCTGAAATAGTTTCAGTTGGAGACATCGTAAACGTGAAAGTTATAGATATAGACCACGACAAACAACAAGTAAAATTATCTATGAAACAAGCAAAAGAATAAAATACAGAGTATATTGTTAAGTTTACACCAACTTTACAATATACTCAAAATACACAAAATTATATTGACTCTTACTTTTTATTTAAACTTTTTACTATAATTTGCTCTAAATCAGTAGTATCTACTACTGATTTTTTGCTTGCCTCCAAAAATTCTTTTGATGAAACATTTTTTAAATCAAATATGTAACCATCCTTAAAAGCAAGTTGCCTAATAAATTCTCTAATAGTTCTTCCGTTTCCTTCTCTAAATGGATGCAAAACATTTAGCTCTGCTAAATAATATGCTAAACCTTTAGAAATATCTTCTTTACCTTCTCCTATTAGATAATTTTGAGACCTTAGCTTATTTAATAAGCTATCTAATTCATCTTCAATATATTCCCATTCTGCGAATCTAAAATAATCTTTTGCAATATTTTCGGTTCTTATCTTTCCAGCAAATGGATAAATATCTTCAAACAAATACTTATGTATTGACAAAAAATGAGTTTTACTAAAATCACCGATTTGTTTATTTTTATGGAGCTCGAATAATTTAGTAAGAACAATTTTCTTCTCAACCTCTTGAAGAGTTCTATTATCTCTAATATTAAATTTATTTATTAATACATTTGTGCCCTTATAGCAATAAATTGAATTCCTAGTTTCGTATAAATCCGGATTCATTATATAACCTAGTATAAATAAGCTTATACTAATCTCCTTAATATATTTAGATTTTAAAAAGGGACTTATCTATAACCTTTAACACGTTAATCGCATCAGTAACATAACATCATTCAATTTGTACATATTATTTTTACAACAAGAAAAAATCAAAAATTTTCTTTTGTAAAATCTATTTGTTTTCATTATTTAATGGAGCTAAATTAGAAACGAGTTTTTGTGATTTTCATATTATACAAAAAAATGACTATACAAATTATAGCCATTTTTTTAATATTTGTCATTACTTTATAATCAAAAAAATAAAAATGTGTATAATTCATTGTGACAATGTCTTAAGTAATTATTTGAGAAAATATCCCAAACCAAAAATAAAAATGCATTAATTAATTTTTATTTAGACATTAGTTCCTAAAACTATACTTTACTTTTACAATTTACAAAGGTTTTAATTATGCTAAATTCTTAGTGATATTATCAATAACATCATTTATTGAAATTTCATTATTATTATATTTCTTTAACATATTAACATCATCAGCATTTATATTAATATTCTCCATGGCAAAATCTTTTTTAAGATTTTCAATCTCAAAATTAAACTCGTTTTCATCAAACATTTGATTTTACCTCCTTTTTCTTATTATTAAACACATTTTTATTATACCACTTTTTACCAAACAAATCAATACTTTTCCTAAAAAAATTAACCTGTAACAATACAAATATTTAATCTTTATATGTCTTGATTTTGAGAACAAATTATTATATAATTATAGACTAATAATTAAAGAAAAATGGAGATTCTTTTATGACTGAGAATGAGGAAAAGTATCGTATCTATAGACAAATGATAAATTCTTTTTATGAGCAAGAGCAAGAGGACGAAAAAGCAATTATTTTAAATGCACATAATGTTAAGTTAATTCCAAAATTAATTTACAACTACAATTCAAAGGAGTTTAAGGTAGAGTTCAAAATAGGCAAAACTCAAATGTATAAAATAAAGAATCTTGTTGAGTTTTATGACCATATAATGAATCATGACAATGTTAAATATGGTCTAAAACTTGAATTTATCCACACAAAGGATGCCTTTGATGAAAAAAGTAAAAAAATACTTGACTTTGTTATGAAATATGCTGAAATAATAAAATATGCAAATGCTGTATCTTCATATTACACAGGTTTTATAAAAAATTCTGAAATTGTTTTGTCAAATACCGGAATTGATGATCTTTTTGAAGCAATGGCTGGAGAGGAAATTGAATATGAAAACCAATATGGCAACAAAATGATAAAGTTTGTAGATATGGAGCCAAAAGTTGAA
The DNA here is from genome assembly GCA_902766085.1 of uncultured Eubacteriales bacterium. Lineage (GTDB taxonomy): Bacteria > Bacillota > Clostridia > TANB77 > CAG-508 > CAG-793. Next base: position 9,650 of record CACXCH010000083.1, on the reverse strand, counting down.
TTTCAAATTCAAAACAGCTCATCAAATGATGACTTTGAAATAACAACTAATGTTGACATTTTTAATTACTCTGTAATAAGAGGAAAAAATAATATATATTTTTTGCAAAAAGATAAGCTATATAAATGCTCTTTTAAATTTTATAGGACAGTATTAAGACTTTTAAATATTTTCAAGGTAAACTTTACAAAAGAAATTATCTTAAAGAAAACAGAATTTGCAAATTTGTATTCATTAATCATTTCTGAAATGAATGATAATTTTACAATGGTAGGAATACCAAAAGAGGATTTAAAAAAATACTTGCCAAAAGAACTAAAGGTTAAGGTTTTTCTTGATATTACTAAAAGCAATTTCATAACTGCAAATGTAAAATTTTGTTATGACAATTCAGAGTTTAATCCATTTGAAAATGCTAGTGAAAATATTCCAAGAAATGCTATTGCAGAATCTAAAGCTCTAGATTTATTTAAAAATGCAGGTTTTATGTTTGACCAAAAGAATTTAAACCTTATTTTAGTAAATGATGAGAAAATCTATGATTTCCTAAAATCAGGAATAGAAGAATTTATTAAAAAATTTGAAGTTCTCGCAACAGAAGAATTTAAATCAAAGCAAATAATTTCGCCTCAAATTTCATCTGTTGGAGTAAAAATTGAAAACAATCTTTTAAGTGTTGACTTATCTGAAATGAAAATTGATAAAACGGAATTTGAAGAAATAATGAAAAAGTACAAACTTAAAAAAAGGTTTCATAGATTACAGAGTGGAGAATTTATTGACCTTGAGAATAATAAAACACTTGATGCAATTGAAAAGATAGCAGATTCTGCCAACATTAGTTACAAAGAACTTGCAAGTGGTGAAATCAAAATGCCTTTATATAGAAGTATGTATCTAGATAAGATTTTGAGACAAAATGAAATTGTAGTTAAAGAAACACCGGAATTTAGAAATTTTATTGATGATGTTGATAGTAAACAAATTTCAGGCAAATTTGAGTTACCTAAAAAGCTATCAGCAACATTAAGAGAATATCAGCAAGTAGGATTTGAATGGCTAAAAACTCTTGATAAATATGGACTAGGTGGAATTTTAGCAGATGATATGGGATTGGGCAAAACCATTCAAGTCTTAGCAGTAATTCTATCTTATTCAGAGGAAATGGAAAACAAAACTGGAAAACTTCCTAGCCTTGTTATTTGCCAAAGCTCATTAGCACTTAACTGGCAAAATGAAGCAAAAGAATTTACTCCAACATTAAAAACAATTGTAATTTCAGGTAATTCAGAAGAAAGAAAAGAACAAATAAGTCAAATTCAAAATTATGATATTGCAATCACTTCTTATGATTTATTAAAAAGAGATATCGAAATTTACAAAGAAAAAAATTATATTTTTAGATATTTAATTGCAGATGAGGCACAATATATCAAGAATAATACGACTAAGAATGCTAAAGCCATAAAGGAAATAAATTCAATAACAAGGTTTGCATTAACAGGAACACCAATTGAAAATTCGCTATCAGAGTTATGGTCCATCTTTGACTTTATAATGCCAGGGTACTTATTTTCATATAATAAATTTAGAACAAATTATGAAATACCAATTGTAAAGGAAAATGATGAAGCTTCTCTTTCTAAACTAAAAAATATGATTGAACCTTTTGTTCTAAGAAGAATAAAAAAGAAAGTTTTAACTGAGCTACCGGACAAAACAATAACTGTTTTAAACAATGAAATGGATGGGGAGCAATTACAACTATACAAATCGTATATGAGAATTGCTCAAGACCAAGCTAGAGAAGAAATTGCTGAAAATGGTGTGAAAAATAGTCAAATAAAAATTTTATCATTGCTTATGAGACTTAGACAGATATGTTGCCACCCAGGATTATTTATCGAGAACTATGAAGGCGGGAGTAAAAAACTTACTCAGTGTATGGAAGTAATAAAAACAGCTGTAGAAGGTGGCCATAAGATACTATTATTTTCAGGATATTCATCAATGTTTCCATATATTGAAACAGAATTGAAAAAACTCGGTATAAAATATTTTAAACTAACTGGAAAAACCAAAGTAAGCGATAGGATGGACTTAGTAAATGAATTTAACTTTAATGAAGATGTAAAAGTATTTCTAATTTCACTAAAGGCAGGAGGAACTGGATTAAACTTAATTGGAGCCGATATGGTAATTCATTATGATCCATGGTGGAACTTATCAGCTGAAAATCAAGCAACAGATAGAACATATAGAATTGGACAAAAGAGAAATGTACAAGTCTATAAACTTATTACAAAAAATTCAATTGAAGAAAAAATATATAATTTGCAAGAAAAAAAGGCTAAACTTGCGGATGATATGTTAACAACAAACGAAACATTTATAAGCAATTTAAGTAGGGATGAAATAATGGATTTGTTTCAATAACTATAAAATCTACTGAACTGTAACATTTTTATAGTCACAGTTCAGTAATTAATATTTATAAGACTTTAAATTGAAAAATAAACGAAAACCTTTTCCAAAAATACTTTTGAACTTTCATTCAAATCGCCGTATTTTTTTCAAAAGCAATTGTTTATTTTTTCTTTTTTTATTAAAGGGGTTTTTACTGAATAGTAAACATAATAATTGATATATATAAAATGTTTACATAATATTTACAATTTAAATAATTTGTGTTATAATTATAGAAGTTTTACAAAAAATAAGAGGAAAGGAATTAATCAATTAATTAATACATCTAAAATAATTGATTATATTATAAAAAATGTTTAAAGACAAAGAAAGTGAAAAAATTTATCCAAATTTTAAACAATCACAAGTATTTATAAAAAAGAATACCCCAGAAGGAGCTAAGCTTTATTTAAGAGATATTGAAAAAATAAATAAGGAATTTTATAATGGACATCTAGATGACGAAACTTATGTCTTCTATGATACTAGAAAATTATTTGATGAATATTGTAGATTATTTTGTGACGAAAAAGATAGTAGAGAAAGCTTAGCAAGGCAATTGGATGAAAAAGAAGTAACAAAGGCATTAATGGACATTGTTGACAAGAACCTTAATGGAAAAGATGCACATAAAAAATCAAATGACCTCTGTGAAAAAGAGATAATAACAGAGTTAGATAAACTTGCTGAAAAAACTTCTTTGAGAAAATTAAAACAAAAATATATGGAAAAAACTAGACAAGCAGAAGCTAATGAACAGAATGTGGGAAAAAGAAGTGAGCAACCAGCTACAAAAAACAAAATGCCTGTAACAAATTATAAAAATGAAGAAAAAGCAAGGAAGCCAGAAATAGATATTCCTTCATTTATGACATGTCGCAGAGAAAGGGATATAATAGATTCTGTAGGTTATGAGAAAGAAACAAATAGTGGAAAGAAAAAAGGAAAAAATCAAAAAGAACATAAAAATGATAGAATAAAACAGAATACAAAAACTCATAAAAAACGTAAAATTTCAGGATACAAAAAAAGCAAGAAAAAATTCAAAATAAAAATAATTATTGGGTTAATAATTGCTTCATTAGGTGCAGCAATTACGGCAAAAGGAGTTTACGATTATAACCATAATAAAAACTATGTTACAAGTTATGAAGATGCCGTAGACAAAGGACTTGATTATAATGATTTCTTAACTGATGAAGAAAGTAGAACTAAAATACAGAACTTGAAGAATAATGGGCTTCTTAATGAAAGAATTGATAAAGAAACTATAAACATTATTGAAAATAATGGTACATCAGGATTGTATCTTGATTTAAAATCAAAAATTGATTTATATCAAAAAGAAATTCCTAAAGTTGCTACATTAAAAAGTATGCAAAGAGAAGCAAAAATTTTATCGGAGCTTGTTCTTCAAGATGAAATTTGCAGTGGATACAATGAATGGAAGAATTACGAATTGCAAAAAGAAGCGGAAGAAAGTGGAGATGGAGGAACAATACTCGATTATCAAGAACAAGCTGAAGAAGTAGAATTTGATTCTTCAAAAAATTATGTAATAAAAAATGCTGACGATGAAAAAATAGCGGAACCTAAGAAAAATGCAGATATTGAAAAATACCGAAAAGATCAAGAAACAACTTTAAGTAAATTGAATAAAAAGATGGAAGAAATAGAATCTTATAATGGAGATTACTATAGTAGCGATGATCAAATAAAAGAATATGTAGATTTACTTGGAGAATATGTAAATAACACATTAGATTTTTCAACTAGAACAGTTCAGATGAAAAAAGGTATGATAAGGGGAATGATATTAAAAGAAAAAGATACACCTGTAAAAGAAGTGATTGACGAAGGAAGATAAAATTTATATAGAAATACACAAGATAAATTTACATAAACAAAAACTATTGACATAAAATTTAGCTAATGGTATAATAAAATCGATTAAATTTAAAAGTACGGAGGAAAAATATGGAAGATAATGAAACAAAAAAAATACAATTAGCTACTGATATAGCTGATTTAAAAGCTGATGTCGATGAGGTATCAATGGAGTATGACAAATTGATTGACGATTATGATAACATTATAGATGAATGTGATGAAATTTTAAGTGAATCATCTGAAGAAGATGATGATTTACAATAATTGGGGAGGAGAAAAAGAGATGAATAACCAAGAATTGAACACAATAGCTCAAATGTATGCTAGCCAAAAAAGCCAGCTAGAGGCTGCAAAAAAAGATCTTGCACAAAAAAGAATTGATTACAATAATTCATTGAAATCATTAAAAAACGAGAAAAATGAACTTGACAATGCTAATGCAAATCATGATGCTAAAGGAGCAAAAATTGCAAAGGAAGAAATCGCTAAGCTAAAAGCAAATTTTGAAAAGTGCAAGGCAGATGTGGAACAAAGCAAAGCAAATGTTAGCGTTTTACAAGAAAGCATTAATAGTTTGAATGACAGAGTTAAAAATGATCCAGAGATGGGAGAATTTTTGAAAAGTGTTCTACAAAAAAGATATGAAAGACAAATAAACAAAGACAATAAAGAGATTGAAAAACTTAGAAATAATGTCACAAAATTACAAACTATGCAAACATTATGCAATAATGACGCAGACATAGCTAAAAACTATAAAGGATTATTAAACGCTAAAGAGGAAATTAAAAAATTAAATGATGACCTTGCAAAGGCTACTAGTAATGACGAAAAAAACAAAATCAATGAAAAGATAAAAAAACAAAAAGAAAAGTACCAAAATTTAAAAACAGCTATAATTACTCATGCTAAAAGAAAAGGTATAGAAAATCTTACTGAAGATACCATTGATTCATCAATTGACTCCGTTGAACAAAGTGGAATTATTGTCACAAAAGGAGAAAAAGATTTAAAAAGTACGTTTGAAAAATCTTTAAAAAGGACTAATAAGAAAATAAAAGTAATAGGAAAAAATTTACATCAATATTCAGCAGCTTTGGAAACAGAGTTATCAACAACACCAGAAATGCAAACAACATCAATGGCACTTACCAATAATGTAGGAGGTTTCAGAAAGTTTTTGAATGCAATTAGACATCCTATTCAAACATATAGAAACTGGAGAAACAGACAAAATGTACCTCAACCTCAGGAGACTGAAGAAAACAGACAAGAAACAGAATCTGACATAAGTGACAATAAATTTAGAGATAGTCTAAAAAATGTAGATGTTAGAAATATGGTTAACGATATACAAAAAGAACAATTAAAAAATGCTAGACAACCACATGACACATCAAGAGACGATGAAGGCAGATAATTACAAAAATATTTGAAAATATGAATAGTATTACTTAAAATTGATTATGAGCCTTATTAAGAATTTGCAATACCTGTAACCAATACTGCCAAAATCTTAATAAAACTAATTGACAAAAGCATTTTTTGATGATACAATAACAATGTTACTTTAGGTAAAAAGTAACATTGTTATTTTTTTAAGGAGGTGAAATTTAAGTGCCAACAATTAATCAATTAGTAAGAAAAGGTAGACAAACTTCAAAAGCTAAATCTAAATCACCAGCTTTACAACACGGATACAACTCAATGAAGAGCAGACAAACCAATTCAAGAGCCCCTCAAAAGAGAGGTGTATGCACAGTTGTAAAAACAGTTACACCTAAAAAGCCAAACTCAGCTTTAAGAAAAGTTGCCAGAGTTAGATTATCAAATGGCTATGAAGTTACATCTTACATTCCAGGAATTGGACACAACTTACAAGAGCATAGCGTTGTTCTTATAAGAGGTGGAAGAGTAAAGGACCTTCCAGGTGTTAGATACCACATCATCAGAGGAACACTTGATACAGCAGGTGTTAAGGACAGAATGCAAGGAAGATCAAAGTACGGAGCAAAAAAACCAAAGAAATAAAGTTTTATTAGCTTCATTTAATAGTGCAATAAATTGATAATTAAGTAGTACTTAAATTATAAAATAAATTGCGCTATACGTAGAAAATTTTGAAGTAGAAAGTAAAAATTTTCTAAGAGTACCTAGGGCTTATTAAAGCCAAATATTATAAAGGAGGGAAGAATAGTGCCAAGAAAAGGATTTATAGCAAAAAGAGAAGTTTTAGCAGATCCAATCTACAATAGCAAAGTTGTTACAAAGTTAATTAACAATGTTATGCTAGATGGTAAGAAAACTGTTGCACAAAAAATAGTTTATGATGCATTTGACATTATAAAAGAAAAAACAGGAAGAGAACCTCTAGAAGTTTTCGAGGAAGCATTAAATAATGTAATGCCTGCTTTGGAAGTAAAAGCTAGAAGAGTTGGTGGTGCAACATATCAAGTTCCACTAGAAATTAGACCTGAGAGAAGACAAACTCTTGGTTTAAGATGGTTAGTTCTATATGCTAGAAAAAGAAATGAAAAAACAATGTCTGAAAAGCTAGCTAATGAAATCATTGATGCCACTCAAGGAAATGGTGGAGCATTTAAGAAGAAAGAAGAAATGCACAAAATGGCTGAAGCTAATAAAGCTTTTGCTCATTACAAATTCTAATTAATAGAATAATGAAAGGAGAAGAATATGGCAAACGGAAGAGAGTTTCCTTTGGAGAAAACTAGAAATATCGGAATTATGGCTCACATTGATGCCGGTAAAACTACAACAACAGAGAGAATACTTTTCTACACAGGAAAAACACATAAAATTGGTGAAGTTCATGATGGTGAAGCCACAATGGATTGGATGGCTCAAGAGCAAGAAAGAGGTATTACAATTACATCAGCTGCTACAACCTGCCATTGGAAAGGTTATAGAATAAATATAATCGATACACCAGGACACGTTGACTTTACTGTAGAAGTTGAAAGATCTCTTAGAGTTCTTGATGGAGCTGTTTTAGTTTTAGCAGCAAAAGGTGGAGTTCAACCACAATCTGAAACGGTTTGGAAACAAGCTGATAAATATCATGTACCAAGAATTGCTTATGTTAACAAAATGGATACAACAGGTGCTGATTTCTTTGGTTGCGTTGAGCAAATGAAAACAAGACTTAACTGCAAAGCTGTTCCAATTCAATTACCAATAGGTAATGAGGACACATTCCAAGGAATAGTTGACTTAGTTAAGATGAGAGCTTTTGTTCAACATAGTGAGGATCAAGGAAAAGAGCTTGTTGAAGAAGATATTCCAGCTGATTTAGTTGATATGGCAAACAAATATCATCAAGAAATGGTTGAAGCCGCAGCAGAACAAGATGATGACTTAATGATGAAATATCTTGACGGAGAAGAATTAACACCTGATGAAATCAAAAAGGGATTAAGAAAAGGAACATTAGCTAATGCTTTAGTTCCAGTAACTTGTGGTTCTTCATATAAAAATAAAGGTGTACAGGAATTGATTGACGCTGTAGTTGATTATTTACCAGCACCAACAGATATTCCAGATGTTAAAGGTGTAGATGAAGATGGAAATGAAGTTGAAAGAAAAACTTCTGATGATGCTCCATTTGCAGCATTAGCATTCAAAATTATGACTGATCCATTTGTTGGAAAATTATGTTTCTTTAGAGTTTATTCAGGAACTTGTGATACAGGAACAACAATTTTAAATGCAACAAAGGATAAAAAGGATAGAATAGGAAGAATTCTATTAATGCATGCTAACCACAGACAGGACCTAGATAAGGTTTATGCAGGTGATATAGCAGCAGCAGTAGGACTAAAAGATGTATCAACAGGTGATACACTTTGCGATCCTGATCACCCAATTATTCTTGAGAAGATGGAATTCCCAGAGCCAGTTATTGATATTGCAATCGAGCCTAAAGACAAAGCCAATAGCGAAAAATTAGGAATAGCATTATCAAAACTCGCAGAAGAGGATCCAACATTTAAAACTTGGACTGATAAAGAATCTGGACAAACAATTATCGCTGGAATGGGTGAATTACACCTTGATATAATTGTAGATAGATTAAAAAGAGAGTTTAAAGTTGAATGTACAGAAGGTAAGCCTCAAGTTTCTTATAAGGAAACAATTAAGAACAAAGTTAGAGTTCAAGGCAAATTCGTACGTCAATCTGGTGGACATGGACAATATGGTGATGTATGGTTTGAAATGGAGCCATTAGAGCCAGGTTCAGGAATAGTATTTGAAAACAAAATAGTTGGAGGAGCTGTTCCAAAGGAATATATTAAGCCAGTTGAGGATGGAATGAGAGAAGCAGCAATGACAGGTATACTTGCTGGATATCCAGTAATTGATTTCAAGTGTACATTAGTTGATGGTTCATATCACGAAGTCGATTCATCAGAAATGGCCTTCAAGGTTGCAGCTTCAATGGCATTCAAAGAGGGCTGCAGACAAGCTCATTCTGTTTTACTAGAACCTATTATGAAAGTTGAAGTAACAGTTCCTGAAGAATATATGGGAGATGTTATTGGAGACATTAATTCTAGACGTGGTAGAATGGAAGGAATGGAAGCAAGAGGTGGAGATCAAATTATAAGAGGATTTATTCCACTTTCAGAGATGTTTGGATATGCAACAGACCTTCGTTCAAAAACACAAGGTAGAGGAACATATTCAATGGAGCCATCTCACTATGAAGAAGTTCCAAAATCAATTCTTGATAAAATCGTTACTGCAAGAAGTAAAAATCAAGAATAAAAAATTATACTTGCAATTTCAGTTCAAATGTTGTAGAATATGATTGCAAGAAAAAGAGATTGTTGAAAATATAATCTGCTATAATAGGGATGAACTTATAATCAACCGAGTTTTTTATTAAAGAACAGTACTTTGATTATAACAATCTCAAGAATGTGATATTAATATTTTATTAATAAAATTAATTTAAGGAGGAATTTAAAATGGCTAAGGAAAAATTTGTTAGAAACAAGCCACACGTTAATATCGGAACCATTGGTCACGTTGATCATGGTAAAACAACAACAACAGCAGCTATTACAAAATGGTTAAGTTTACAAGGTAAAGCTCAATTTGAGGATTATAGTCAAATTGATAGTGCACCAGAAGAAAAAGCAAGAGGAATTACAATCAACACAGCCCATGTTGAGTATGAAACTGACAAACGTCACTATGCTCACGTTGACTGCCCAGGACACGCTGATTATGTAAAGAACATGATTACAGGTGCTGCACAAATGGATGGAGCT
>CACXCH010000082.1 GCA_902766085.1 uncultured Eubacteriales bacterium | reverse complement strand
GTTCCTGTTTTTTCTACCTGTTTTTCAAATGCATCTTCGTATATGTTTGCTTCTTTTCCAAGCATTCTCAATTTATATGACATATACTCTATAAATTGATATTCTCCGCTTATTGGAATATCAATTTTTTCAATGTTTTTATTTTCTATTAATCTTTCTACAATGTTTTCAACTTTCCATTTTTGACTTTGAGAGATAAAAATTTTTTCGCAGAGTTCTCTGATTTTTTCTATTAGACAAATTTGCAAAAAAGTATTAATCTTCCACGTTTCTCTCATTGTTAGTTCTTTGTTAGTTTGATAAGCATTCAAATATTCTATTAAATCATTTTTTGTTATTTGTCCATCTGTATTTGAAACTATTTCGTTAGCTAAAAAATAAACTCTGGCAAAACCATTTTCCAATATTCCTGGAAGTTTGATATACTCTTTAATTGTCAAATCTTTTTTTATCATTTTGGCTGTTTTTTCAATAATATAGTAATTATCAAGTAGCCATTCTCCAGCAGGATGTATTGGAATATTAAGTTTTATATGATCATTTAATAACGTATATACCAAGTAAATATATGTTAAATTGTCCTCTAACCTATAAATTGGATAAGTATCACTATTTGAATTTTTGGTTAAAATATTATCAGATGCTAATTTTTCTAGATGCTTTTTTAAGCTCTCTTTACTCTGTAGTTGTTCATTTGTTTTTAAAAAATTAAACATAAAAATCCCACTTTCTGAGCATATATTTTACACATATTTTGCTCAAAAAGTGGAAAGATATACAAAATTAATTTTGCCGAGTTAAAGTGCACTATAACTAGATTAAATATTACAGATTATGATTTTTATTGCTCATTAAAGTAGTCCATTATTCCATCATATATTCCCCACGCTAATTTTGATTGATATTCGTCCTGTTGAAGTTTTTGTGCTTCTTGCTCATTCGATAAAAAACCGCATTCTACAAGTGCTATTGGTATTTCTACATTTTTCATTATATATATGCTATCTAATTTTTTAGTTTCTCTTTTATTATCGTTTGAAATTGTTGAGTTTAAATTTTTTTGTATACAATCGGCTAGCTGTTTTGATTTTTCATTCCCGGTATTGTAAAATGTTTGCCACCCCCAGTATTGTCCTTGCGGAATTTTGTTTAAATGAATTGAAACATATATATCTGCTGATGATTCATTTGCAATTTTTACGCGATTTTTTATGTCAGATACTTTTTTCTGAGCTATTGTTTTTGAGTCAAGTTCATATATTCCGTTTTCATCAGACCTAGTTAATAAAACAGTGGCTCCAGTCGATTCTAAATATTGTTGTAGCTTTAGTGCAATTTTTAAGTTAATTGCTTCTTCACTTACTCCATTTTCGTTTTCAGCTCCAGAGTCAGGCTTTCCATGCCCAGCGTCAATCACTATAACTTTATTGGTAACCGGAAAAGCCATTGTTTGTATAAACTTGACATCATTTGCACCATATAGCGTGACAAAAACAATTAGTATAAATGAAATCGCTAACAATAAAATTCGTTTTTTCATAAAAAATCCTTTCTTGTTATAGTTATTTATATTAAAAAGCTTGTTTTCCTTACTTTCATTAGTTAAATTGTATAATTTTCCTATTGCGCAGAAAATAAGAAAATTAAAGATTTTCTTTCGCAAATTTACTTGCTTAGGTTAAATATAAAAAATGTTTATATATCTTTCCTATTGCATAAAAAATACCTTTATTTAATTATATTAAATAAAGGTATTTTTTATTATATTAATATTTACTTTTTTATTAGTCTTTCAGATTCTCGTTATTTAAAGTTTCTTTTTCTATTTCTTTTCCGGGCATTGTGTGTTTCAATATATGAAGTATCTTTGTCTATTTCTTCCCCGCATTATGTGTTTCAATATTTGAAGTCTCTTTGTCTATTTCTTCCCCGCATTATGTGTTTCAATATATGAAGTCTCTTTGTCTATCTCTTTTCCGGCATTATGTGTTTCAATGTAGTCTGTGCACATTAATTTTATTAATACTGCAACAGGTACTGCTATTAGCATTCCTGCTACTCCAAAATATGCCCCTCCAACCGTTACTGAAAATACAACGAGTAGTGGAGTTGTTGCAAGTCGTGAGCTTGTAATTTTTGGATTTATTATATTTGCATCTATTTGTTGCAAAATTACAGTTATAACAAGTGTTATTAATGCTTGTTTCCATCCTCCTGTTAAGATGGTTATTAATGCTACTGCTATTACAGCTATTATGGCTCCAAAATATGGTACTAAGTTGAATACCCCTATTACAATTCCTAGCAAAACTGCATATTTTACTTTAATTATTGATAGAGCAATACTCATAATTACTGCGACTACACAACCATCGAGTACCTGGCTTGAGATGTATTTTAAAAAAATATCTGCTCCATTTGAAAAATATCTGTTAAATCTGTAGTAGGCTTTTTCGCTTAAACTTGCTTTTGCAAAATTATCAAAAAATCCTATTATTGACTCTCTTCTTGCTAAAATATAAATTGAACTTACTATTGCAATAAATGTACTTGCTAATCCCTTTGCAGCTCCTACAACTGATTGCAAATATGTTTGGATTTTCTCTGATGTAAATAAAGCTTGAAAATCAATTCCTTGTAAGTATTCAACAATTGGTTTTATTACTTTTTCCTGTATTTGTGGTGCCCAACTTGCTTCAAATTGATTGTTTGTTATGCTATTATAATAATCTGGCAAATGACTTAATAAGTCATTTACACTTTCAAAAAGCATTGGTATTAAAAATCTAAATAGTAAGAATAAAATTATTGCTACAGCAATGTAAACTATTGTTATGCTTAGCACTCTTGGCTTTTTCATTTTGCATTTTTCTTTTAAAAATTTTTCAACTCCTTGTTGTGGCAAGTATAGAACAAATGTTATTATTATTCCTACTAAAAATGGAGCTAAAATTCCAATTAATTTTGATAACCATCTGCCTATACCCGTGAAGTTATCAAAGAATTTATATACAATTATTAAAATTATTCCCAATGACAAATAATAAAACCATTTTTTCGTTCCTATCTGTTTTTTAGGATTTTCTTCATTATTTTGCATTAATCCCTCCTTAATTTGTAAATACTTTTTATTTATCTTTACAATTTATATATTGCAGTTCAGTATGGGCACTTTAAAGTAAGTAATATTTTTTTAGAAAAATACTCTAAATAATAAAATGCTTAGCAAATAGTAATTATCTAAATGTTAAGTTCTATTGGGTAGCGTCTCCATCATTTAATTAATGTTGTGTATGATTTTTAAATATCTATGTCTAGTTCTATTGGACAATGGTCGCTCCCCAAAATCTCATTATGTATTTTGCTATCAATTATTTTATCTTT
>CACXCH010000081.1 GCA_902766085.1 uncultured Eubacteriales bacterium | reverse complement strand
CCCTAAAATAACACAAATAGAAATGTCAGAAAAATTAAACATAACAAGGGACGGAGTAGCATATAACATAAAAGCATTAAAAGAAAAAGGAATTATCAAAAGAGAAGGATCAGACAAAGATGGTTACTGGAAAATCGATCAATAGGATAAAAAACAAAACATATAAACTATAAATTTTAACAGTTTTTCAACAAAGGTTTTTCTTCGTGAAAATTGCTATCTGTTTTGGAGGACGTGTAGCAGAAAATCGAATCATATCAAAAGATAATACTGGAGCTTCACAAGATTTGGAACAAGCAAATGCTCTTATTTTCACGAGTGCACAGCAAATGCTGTGCACTTTTTTAATTATAACTTGAGTAATTGCAATAAAGAAGTTTACAAATGTAATAAAAATGTAATATTTTTTTTATTGCATATTAAATTTGTTTATGGTAATATTTAAGTAAATCTTAATTAGAAAAGGGACATTTTTTAGTAGAAAAAAGATGAACACAAAAGAGAAAGGAGGAGTAAAGAGTGAAAATGACAAAAGAAAAAACAATGATTTTAAATAAAAAAACAACCGTAGCTGAAAAACCTTGCGGCTGTAGAGAGAGAGAGAGAGAGAGAGAGAGTAGCTCCTTAGAGAATAAAAGCTTTTCTTTGTATTTAGTATGCTTAATTTTGTCTTTTATGCATAAGAAAATACAAAATAGAGCTAAAACAATGCATTATGTAAACAATTGCAAAGAATCTCAAAATAATTTTACAAATAGCTTTTTTAAGGCTTACACGAGAAGTGTAGGCTATATTGTGGTAACTATAAATAGACTTACAAACTTTAATTGTAAGTCTATTTGTCGTGAAAAAGTATTAGCAAATACTTCATAAAAAAGGAGTAGCTAATTTAATAGGTTTATAGATATATCCTTTAAAAATCTAAATACATAAAAGAGGAAAAAAGGAGATAGGAATGAAACGCAGAACAAGTAAAGAAGAAAAAGGTGTAACTTTAGTTGCATTGATTATCACAATTATAGTAATGCTTATCATTGCAGGAATTGCAATAACAGCTGCAACAGGGGGCAATGGTATTTTAAGTAGAGCAAAAAATTCATCATCGACATATAACAAGTCAAAAGCAGAAGAAGCAGTAGCATTAATGATGAGAGAATATCAATTCGATAATGTAGAAAGTGGAAAGGATTATAAGACCTATTTGGATGAAAAAGTTGCAGATAAGTCAATTACAAGCTACAAAATTAATGATGATGGTTCATCAGAAATAGTTAAGGATGGATTCACCATAGGAGTGGATAAAGAGCTAAATGTTGCAAGCTCAACTGGCAGTGGCTCTGGTTCGTCTGGAAGTGGAAGCTCATCAGGTTCATCAAGTAGTGGAAGCAGTGGATCAAGTACATCAGAAAGTAGCAATGCGAGTGGTACAGGAGGATCTGTAGAAAAGCCAACAGTTCCAAAATTAACAGAAGACGAGGTATATGGCTCAACTTTAAAAAGAAAAAATGCATTGCCAATTACAAAGGAAAATTTGATATATGCTGATTACAACAATGATGGATATGCAGATGGAATAATAGTAGCAGATGCTAGCGGAAATGCAGTAACTACGGATAAAATAGGAACAGGAGATTTTGCAGATTATAGTGTAAAAGAGTTTGATTATTTTAATGCATCAAATCAGGCAAAAGTAAAAGGATATTTAGTAACAAGAGCAAAAGCAAGCAATAAATTCTATGTATTAGCATTAGCAGATTATGATTCTTCTACAAGCCATACGTGGTATAAAAATGCTTCTGGAAAAATGACAGATTATAATAGCAGCTCAAATTCACCAACATCAATTGAAATAGGTACAGGCGAAAATAATACAAGGTTAATGATTCAAAGGATGGCATACCATGATCAGTTAGTTCCAGACTATGGATCAGCAACAGATGGAGATATGTGGCAAATACTTCAAACGAGACCAACAGGATGGTTTGTTCCTTCAAAGAACGAATGGAATGCATTCTTGACTAACTTAAAAGCACAAGGTTTAACGACATCAAATTATAATAGAGAATTCGGATTAAATAGTTGTTACTGGTCGTCGTCGCAGAGCAGTAGCACCACCGCGTGGTACGTGAACTTCAACGGCGGTTGCGTGAGCAACGTCAGCGTCTACGACACAAACAGTGTGCGTCTTTGTGCGACTTTCTAAGTATGTAAATACTTAGAACCATAATTCCTTGTTATGTAAATAACAAGGCTCCATCTTTCATTTCATTAAAAGCTTCGTAAGAAGCTAATGAAATGAAAGATAAACAAAACTTTTTTGAAGCGATAGCGTCAAAAAAGTAAAAAAATATTAGCTTTTCAATGAAAGATTTATTTCATTGAAAAGCTACATTATAAAAATGAGAGCAAAATGCTAAAAGTAAAAATTAAAAGGCGCTAAAGCAAAAATACAATTAAAATATATAATTAAAACTTAAACAATGATGAAAGAAATATAAAACTAAATGAATAAAGAAAATGTGTCTCAAAGTAAGGAAAATAAAAAACAAGAAAAATATTCAAAAATAGACAATGATAATAAAGAAAACAACAAAAAACAAGCCGAAAAACAAAAAATGTTATGGAGCAAAGAAAATATAGACAATGCAACAAGAAAAATAAATAGGGAAATATACGAGCACGATAAGCAGGCTTCAATCAGCATAAAACTGGATGACTTGTCAATTTTTATAAATGACAAAATCAGAAGAAGAGGAATTAATCGAGGTCTCGTTTGCGTGCAAGAAGATTTCAACAAAAACTTATTAAAAATTGAAAAAATTATTTCGCAAGCATTTTTAGAAACAGATTCAAATAAAAAGCGCAACATTTTATATGAGGCTGAACACTATATGAAAATAGAGATTTGGGGTGATATAAGATTTCTAATGATAAACAAGGCAATAACCCCAGGTGAAATAACAGAATTAATTAGAAGACAAAAAACAATAGATACAGAGATGAAAAAATGGATATCATCAGTTAGTTAGCTTTATCAGCCAATAGGTAGGATAAGCAACTTTTAATTATGTTAAAAGTAAAACTTTAATATAATGAAAGTGATTGCCCCGCCAATGAAACGGAGAAATTGG
>CACXCH010000080.1 GCA_902766085.1 uncultured Eubacteriales bacterium | reverse complement strand
GCTTGGCTTTATGGAATTGGTGGACACAATTTTGTAAAAACAATGTTAAAACTTGGAAAAGAACATAATGAGGTTTCGGTTGTTTCTGATCAACACGGTTCACCAACCTATGCTAAAGATTTAGCTGAAATTATTTATGAGGCTGTTACAAATAAAATTCCTTATGGAGTTTATAATGCAACAAACGAAGGTTTCACAACTTGGGCTGATTTTACAAAAACAATATTCAAATATGCAAACATTGATTGCAAAGTTAATCCAGTTACAACCGAAGAATATATAGAAATGATGAAAGTTAAACAAGCTATTAGACCTAAAAATTCACAATTATCAAAAGCAAAGCTTGAAAAATGTGGAATCAAAGTTCCAACTTGGGAAGACGGATTAAAAAGATACTTGAAAGAAGAAGGAGTGCTATAAGTCAGATTGCAAATGAAAGAAAAATAAAAAGGTAAAAAGGAAGTGCAATATAAATGAAAAACAGAAAAGGAATAATTTTAGCAGGGGGAAGTGGAACTAGACTTTATCCACTAACACTTGCAACATCAAAACAATTAATGCCAGTATATGATAAACCAATGATATATTATCCATTATATGTTTTGATGGAGACAGGCATTAGAGATGTTTTAATAATAACGACTCCTAGAGATAACGAGGCATTTAAAGAACTTCTCGGAGATGGTTCGCAATGGGGAATGAATTTTGAATACAAGATTCAAGAAAAACCAAACGGACTTGCTGAGAGTTTTATAATAGGTGAAGATTTTATAGGAAACGATAATGTTACTTTAATTTTGGGAGATAACTTATTTTATGGAGGAAATCTAAAGGACATATTGAAAAAAGCTAGTGCTAGAGAAAACGAGTCAACAATATTTGGTTACAGAGTAAATGATCCTAGAAGATATGGTGTTGTTGAAATGGACAAAGATGGAAATGCTATTTCAATTGAAGAAAAACCTAAGGATCCTAAATCTGACTATGCAGTACCAGGACTTTATTTTTACACTAATGATGTTATAGAAATAGCTAAAACCATTAAACCATCGGATAGAGGTGAGCTTGAAATAACTTCTATCAATGAAGTTTATATGAAAAACAAAAAGCTAAAAGTAGAAAAACTTGGCAGAGGTATGGCTTGGTTTGATACCGGAACACATGATGCTTTAATTGAAACCGCAAGTTTTGTGCAGACAATTGAAAAAAGGCAAGGCTTGCAAATATGTTGCCCAGAGGAAATAGCTTATGAAAATGGCTGGATTAATAAAGAACAAGTTGCTAGAATAGCAAATCAATTAAAGAAAAATGACTATGGAAAATTTTTAAAAGATTTAATAGATGATGATTTATAGTATAAAAATATCAGTGGTCTAACAGCTTTTACATTTGGATTTTGCTAAATATTAATATAAAAATAAATATAGAGAAAGGAGCGTATGATTATTTAAATTATTAACATATCATACAAATGCAAAAAATTATGGGAAAATTTAAGAGAACGGATACTTCGATAGACGGAGTATGCATTATTGAACCAACGGTTTTTGGAGACGAACGTGGATACTTTATGGAAACTTATGAAAAAAGTGATTTTGAAGAAATAGGCATAAAAGGGGACTTTATTCAAGACAACCAAAGTAAATCTAAAAAAGGCGTTTTAAGAGGCTTACATTTTCAAAAAGAACATTCACAGGCAAAAATTGTTAGATGCATAAGAGGTGAAGTATTTGATGTTGCAGTTGATTTAAGACCAGGAAGCAAAACCTATGGAAAGTGGGAAGGAGTAATACTTTCTGAAGAAAACAAAAAAATGTTTTACATCCCAAGAGGATTTGCACATGGCTTTTTAGTATTATCAGAAACAGCTGAATTTTGTTACAAAGTTGACAATATTTATGATCACTCATCAGAAGGTGGTTTACAGTGGAATGACCCTGATGTAGCAATTGACTGGCCTTTTGGAGATATAAAAAAAGAGGAACTTTTAACTTCAGAAAAGGACGGAAAATGGCCAACCCTAAAGGAATTAAAAAACACAGATTTATTTAAAAATTTGGAATAGTAATGCAACTAATAAATAAAGCAAGTGGTTAGAAAAATTTAAAACAAAACTAGCAAATAAAATAGATACTGAACTTTAGAGCAAAACTAATAAATAAAGTTAATAGATATTAAGCTTTAGAGTAAGTAAATAAAGTTAATAGCTATTAAAATTTAAAGCAAAATTAATCTAACTAATTTAATCAATGCTTGAAAACGAAAGGAATTAATTAAAAATGAAAAATATTATGATAACCGGAGCAGCAGGATTTATTGGAGCAAATTTTGTTGAACTAATGGTAAAGAAATATGATGGAATATATAAATTTGTTGTATATGATAAATTAACTTATGCTGGAAACATACACAATCTAGATAATGTAATAGATAAAATCACATTTGTTAAAGGTGACATTTGTGATTATGACCAAGTAATGGAAACGTTAAAAAAATATGATATTGATGCAATTGTTCATTTTGCGGCAGAATCACATGTTGACAATTCAATAAAAAATCCATTTATCTTTACAAAAACCAATGTACTTGGAACACACACATTACTAGAAGCAGCGCGTCAGGTTTGGGGAGAAGGCTCAAGTAATAAGTTTGTTCATATTTCAACTGATGAAGTATATGGATCTCTAAAAGAAGATGGTTATTTTACTGAAACATCTCCAATAAAACCTAATAGCCCATATTCAGCATCAAAAGCAAGCTCAGATTTAATAGCACTAGCATATAGCAAAACATTTAATATGAATGTAAGCGTAACAAACTGCTCAAATAATTATGGGCCATATCAGCATCACGAAAAATTAATTCCCCATATGATTAGTTTAGCTTTAAAAGATGAGAAGCTTCCTGTATATGGGGAGGGCCTAAATATTAGAGACTGGTTATACGTAGAAGACCATTGTGAGGCAATTGATCTTGTACTTCACAAAGGAAGAAAAGGAGAAAGATATAATATAGGTGGTCACAACGAAAAACGCAATATTGAAATAGTTAAACTTATACTAAATAGACTAGGAAAACCTGAATCTTTAATAGAGCATGTCACTGACAGAAAAGGCCATGACTACAGATATGCGATTGACCCAACCAAAATTCATAATGAATTAGGATGGTTACCAAAAACAAAGTTTGAAGATGGAATTATAAAAACAATTGATTGGTATTTAGACCATCCAAGCTGGCTTGAATAGTTGCCACTGAGTAAATATTTATTACAGTTCAGTAACAAATATTTTTTACTTAACTGCATAAAAATATTGAAATTGGAAAAATATAGTGGTATTATAGTTAAAGATGGTTAGAATTAAAACCAAATATGAGATAAGGAGAGTAATGTAAAACATTACAAAATAAACAAATGAGTAATAAGAATAATAAAAGTAATAAGAAAAATTTGCCAGCAAAGAGAAGAGGCAGGATAGCTGCTTTTTTCTTGACAATTGGTATTGGAATTGCTTCTGCATTTGGAATACATAGTGCTACCAATACGCAAAAAAGTGCTACTGAAACAAATTACAAAGGCTGGGAGGAAATACCAGAAGGTCAAAAAGCTAAATCTAATGAAAATTCAAAATCAGGATATGGCAAACAACAACAAGAGCAATCCAAAATGGAAAAATCAACACAAATCGAAGAAGAAGGAAAAGAACAAAGTAAAGAACTTGACGGTGATCAGTTTGTAGATGACTTATTAGACTATTTTAAAGAAGAAACAGGCCAAGAACTTAGCAAGGATGATATTGGCTTTATTTCGACAAATCCACAATATTCATATTATGATTGGACAGATGAAACCCATAAAACAAATGATGCCTCAATTCTAAATAATAGAGAAAATTTAATTAAATATGCTCAAAATGGTTGGGTTAGCTTACAAGAATCATACAATGGTAACCATAGCGGGTCAGTTAAGCAAAGTGTACAAGGATATGGAATAGTATATAAACCATCGAAAAAAATAATTGCCTCAATCGGAAAAATGGGAGATGACATAGTACCATATACAATTGATCAACACTTTACAGCAGATAGAACAGAATATGACAAATCAGCTTATATTATTGACCTATATAATCTTGGTGATAAAGATGCAAACTGGACATATACTCCAGAGGAATGTTGCCAAATTATTGAAGATGAAGTAAATCAAAAAGAACAATCAAAATCAAAAAAAGTTGGATCAAATACGAAAACAGAAAATAGTTTTAGAGAAAATGTAAAAGTATCGATAAATAATCAGAATGTTGATTCAAAACAAGTTCAAGCAAATTTATCTAATCAAACAAAAGCTCCAAAAGAGCAAGCTAACACTGATAGAGTAAAAAATACTAACGACGACGAAAGGGATATATAAAATTTATATGAAATAATAATATAAAAATAGCCACGCAAAAATTACTGCGTGGCTACCTTTGTTAATTGTCGGTGTCGGAATTGCGGATGTCGAAAATCAGAAACAGAACCATATTTAATATTGCAAATATGATACCAATTTCTACGATAACGATAACAACGCAAATTATCTTCCCGATTACTGTAAAGACTACGCTTCCAACGGGGTGGGAGAAATATTCGAATGCTACTGTTAATATCCAAAATATTACAGGATACACTATTAACATCAAAACGTTGAATATTCTTAACCAACGACTCCGTGTTTTTTCACTTATTTTTTTCATAAATAGTGAACCTCCTCAACAAAGTGAAAATTAATTGCAACACCTATATTATATCACATTTATTACGTAAACTTCAATACTTTAAAAATATTATTTTTAATTTAATGTACGTCTGACCAATATACACAAATTATTGTATAATAAAATGTACTTTTAATTGACTTGAGCGTTAATTTATGGTAATATTAGTTAAGAAATTTTTAGGAGGTTTTAACCAATTATTAAGTTTTTTAATAGTTGATTACATTGTAAAATAATGAGTAAAGACGAATTTGTTAAAGATATTACCAATATAGACGATGATTTTGCAAGATGGTATACTGATATTGTAATAAAGGCTGAACTTGCTGATTATACAGCGACAAAAGGCTGTATAGCTATTAGACCTTATGGATTTGCAATTTGGGAGAATATAAAAGATTATACTGACAAAAAGTTTAAAGAAACTGGAATTCAAAATGTTTATTTTCCAGAGTTAATTCCAGAAAGCCTATTACAAAAAGAAAAGGATCACGTTAAGGGATTTGCACCTGAAGTAGCGTGGGTTACAAATGCTGGTGGACAGGACCTAGATGAAAGACTATGCCTAAGACCAACATCTGAAACTATTATTTCAACAATGTACTCGAAATGGTTAAGCTCATGGAGAGATTTACCTTTTCTTTATAATCAATGGTGCAGCGTGCTAAGATGGGAAAAAGAAACTAAGCCATTTTTAAGAAGCAGAGAGTTTTTATGGCAAGAGGGACATACTATTCATGAAACTGAGAAAGAAGCAAGAGAAAGAACTTTATTAATGCTTAACATTTATGCAGATGTAATTGAAAATTTGCTTGCTATTCCAGTTATAAAAGGAATAAAAACAGAAACCGAAAAGTTTGCGGGAGCTGAAGAAACATATACTGTTGAAACTTTAATGTATGATGGTAGAGCTTTGCAATCAGCCACATCACATTATTTTGGTCAAAATTTCTCTAAGCCATTTGATATTAAATTTCAAAATAGAAATGGTCAGGAAGAATATGCTTATCAAACATCTTTTGGAATGACAACAAGGCTAATTGGGGCAATAATTATGGCACATGGTGACAATAGAGGACTTAAACTACCACCAAAAGTAGCACCAATACAAGCAGTAATAGTACCAATTGCAATGAAAAAAGAAGGAGTACTTGATAAGGTCAACGAAATATATGAAAAACTAAAAACTAACTTTAGAATTAAAGTTGATGATAGAGAACAATATTCAACTGGTTATAAATTTAATGACTGGGAAATGAGAGGGGTGCCTCTTAGAATTGAAATAGGACCTCGAGACATTGAGAACAATAAGTGCGTATTTGTTAGAAGAGATAACTTTGAAAAAATAGAAGTTAACCTTGACGAAATAGAGGAAAAACTTGCTGAAATACTTGATGATATACAAAAAAATATGTATAATCTATGTTTAGAAAGAATGAATAATAAAACAAGTGTAGCTCATAATATGGATGAATTTAAAAATGCTTTAAATACTAATCAAGGCTTTATAAAAACAATGTGGTGCGGAAGTGCTGATTGCGAAAATAAAATTCATGAAGAAACTGGAGCAAAATCTAGATGCTTACCATTTGAACAAGAACATTTAGGAGATACTTGCGTTTATTGTGGCAAGAAAGCTGACAAAATGGTAATTTGGGGCAGACAATATTAAATAACTAATAAAATTTAGAAAGGAAAATAGATATGGCAAATGTTAAAGAATTAATGGCAACAAGAGCTGAAAAAGAGAGAAAAGCTGTAGAATACGGATGGCAAGCACATCCTGAGAGATATGAAGTAACTCATTCAATTGAAGAATGCAGAAATCTAGCAGATGGAACTAAGAATGTTTCAATAGCTGGTAGAGTTATGGCAAAAAGGAAAATGGGAAAAATTTCTTTTATAGATATAAGTGATATTTCAGGACATATTCAATTGGTAATGAAAAGAGATGACTTAAAAGAGGACGAGTATAGAAAGATTCACGAAATACTTGACATAGGTGATTTTATTGGCGTAAAGGGAGATGTGTTTACAACACAATCTGGTGAAAAATCTGTCCAAGTTTATGAGTTTCAATTCCTTGGAAAAGCACTCAGACCATTGCCTGAAAAATTCCACGGATTGGTTAATCAAGAAGCACTATACAGAGAAAGACATTTGGATTTAATAATGAACGATGATACAAAGAAGAGATTTTTATTAAGATCAAAATTTGTTAAAACTCTAAG
>CACXCH010000079.1 GCA_902766085.1 uncultured Eubacteriales bacterium | reverse complement strand
TTCAAGTTAGATTTTTATTTTTCAACATCTATATGATGTGTTTATAATCTTATACATTTTGAGCACATTGTTTAAATACTCTTTATCTATCGTTTTTATGTTTTATCAAGTACAGGGTTGGGAATTTTATCCCATTGTACAAAATTCCGTGTGAACGAAGAAAATGATTATATCAAAAAAACTTTTTCAGAGTATTTAACAAAATTGAAAAAACTCAAAAATTGAAAATTAAATAGATAAAAAAGTTTCAAGAATAGATTTGATAATACAAAATGCAGTAATATCAGTAGATATGTGACTTTTTGAGGTCGTCGCCTCGACCACTCAAGAGGCTTTAAGCCTCTTTTTTTATGAAAAAACAGAGCAGGTAGAGAACTGCTCTGAACTAATAAATCAGTTTTTGTTTGCATTGTTTTTATATGTATTCATTTGCTTGTTTATCTATATATATACTACCTATTTATCTTATTCATTTTTCCTTTACACTTTTAATGTTTTGTAATTCAAATCTGTATTTTTGTTTTATACCAGGATATTTAATATGATCTACTTCTGACGCGAACATATCGTAAGGTCTTACATATAATTCTGTGTCTCCATATAAAGCTCTATAAACTACATATTTTTCTCTTGTTTCACTATGTGTTGCAATATCTTCAACTAAATAGTAATCTCCTTTAAAATGTTTATATATTCCTTTTACTTTTATTTCATTCATTTTTCAGCTACTCCAATTTTAATTTCTATATTTTTAGTATTATTTTTTCTATTTAATACTACTTTTATCTTCATATAATTTAATGAATTATGTTATTTCTAAATAGACTAATTAATTTTACACCATAAGTTTTACAATTTAAAAATGCTGTAAAGTTTATCTAGTTATTAATTGTTAAATTAAAAATCTAAATAAACATATTTAGCTGTTTTATAGTTGATTGCTTTTTCAATATCTTCTTTCGCATTTTTGGAAATGTCATAAATTCTCTCATATTTTTTCCCATTTCGTACTAGCGGATTTATGTACCTTACTTTCATTTTTTCTATGCTAACATAATATTTATTTATTGGTAAGGTTTCACTTGTATTAACTTTAGAGGCATTTTTCCAGATATTAAAGCTTTTAGTAATGTTTTCATCCCCACAATTTTCAATCTTTTCTATTACTTCTTTTTCTGATAGTTCATATAAGTCTTTCAATGTTATCATGTTTTCGTCAGACATTTTTTTAATTATATCTGCTAATAATTGCATTGAAAAAATTGTTTTATCTCTTCTATATAATCTAGATAATATGCTCATTGTATGTACAAATTTTTCTGCAATTTTCAAATCTCTAAAACCTAATTCCTGTACCCCTTCTTCGTTTTCTTGAATTTCAATATTTTTATATATTTCTTCTATTTCATTTAGTTCCCACATCTTTTCAGTTGCACCTAATCCATTTGAAAATGTATATTCTAGTCTATCGCTTGAAAGCTTAGGTGTATCATTATCTGCAATATGGTATATGTGATAATTTGATACTTCTTCAAGTTTTATGCCATCCCTTTGTAACAAATTCATTATTTCTTTTGATTCACTAATTATTTTTGTTGTTAGCTCTTCTGTTGATTCTTGTTTTTCATAGTCTTTATTTAAAAAATCGATAGAATGCTTAAATACAGGTGTAGCTATATCGTGAAATAATCCTGAAAGAGTTTGTTTTTGGTCTTTTGTAAAATTCCAAATAATTAAAGCTACGGCAACACTGTGATCTAAACTAGAATACCACATTTGATTAAACATTTTTGAATATATTGTTCCGCAACTTACGCTTATTTTTGCCTGCTTTTGCATCGCTGGTGTATCAATATAGTCATATAAGAATTTTGGAAATTCATCAGATAATATTTTAAAATATTTTTTTGTTGTTTCATTTAGATTTTCTAGGTAATCGTTCATTCTAATCTCCTACATTTCATCATTAATTTTATCATATTTTATTTTTACTCTTAACTTTCGTCATTATATCAATAATACTTTTTATTTTCAATCTACTTTTTAAATAATTTGTTACAGGTTAATGACAAAACAGGTGCACAGCATTTGCTGTGCACCTGTGAAAGTTATTCACCATTAGTAGACCTATTGTAGTCTTTTACAATTTTTTCCAGTTCTTCTCCTGTAAGAATTTCTTCCTTGAGAAGTGCCTCGGCGATTACTCTTACTAGATCAAAATTCTTGTCAATTATTTTTTCTGCCTCTTTTTCTCCCTTATCAATGTATTCCTGGATTAAGTTGTTTAGCTCTTCTTTTTTGGCATCTGAAATAGTATATTCCTTAACGTATCCTTGTGCATTAATATAAGTTCTGTTTTTTGCGTTAAATCCATATTTCATAACCATCATTTCAGCAAGGCTATTTGCTTGTGCCAAATCTTGTGAAGCCCCTGTGTTATCCTTGGATACAATTCGATTTTCCGCTAAGCGTCCTCCAAAGCAAATAGCTATTTGGTCAATGAAGTATTGCTCGTCATATTCCATGTCGCCTTGTATCTGGTATAACCAATTAACTCCGTAAAAATTAAGCATCGGCAATATTGATACAAATGCAATTTTTTTGTCATGTACATTTTGACACATAATAGTTACAACATAGTGTCCCGCTTCGTGGAAAGCAGTTTTTCGTTTTCCTTCATTTGACAAATTACTATACATCTTTGCGTATGAATGATAGCAACTAAGAATGTTCTCCTTTTCCACCTCTTTTTTGTCTTTTCTTTTTGCTTCTAGGAAAGCTCTCTCCAGCACATTTTCTGCTCTTCCAGGATTTGCGGAGTTTGTGTTTGATAATGCTGATGTGAAAATTGCAAATTTAGTCATTGCAGGTGATATTTTTATTTGGTACTTTTCCTGTAAGTATTTGATATGATCAGCAAGTAATGTCTCAATTTGCTCGAGCTCAGGCTCTTCAATATAAATATAATTCAAGTATTTAGATAACATTGAATCATTTAAGAAATAGTCTTCAAACCTCTCCGTTCTTTCTGTTGCCAGAATTGGAATATTGTATTCGATTAAAGCTTTATAGAGCAGTTCAATCATTCCAACATCCGTTTTCCACTCGATAGCATTGTCAATATAGAGAATAATCCTCTCTTTATTCTTCTCTAGGAATTGTTCAATAGAAGAAACTATGTAAGGATAAATTCTCTGTTCGCTTCTGCCAGTGATTTCTTGTACTCTTATTCTGATTACCCTGAAGTGATAGAATTCCTTTGGGCATTCGTTGACTGATATTTGCCGTACAATTTCATTGGCAATCGTAGTTTTCCCTACATCTGCTTCCCCCACAAGGAATACATTGTTTCTTGTTTTCTGTGAAAGATAAAACCAGATTTTCTCAGTTTCATGTTCTCTTCCTGTAATATTTCTAAGCTTTTTTCTAGAATACTCCCTTGTCATGTCAATGACATATCTGTCTAAGCTGTGTGGAATAATAGGTTCATTAAGTTCAGCTCTCTTTATTGCTCTTAGAATTTTAGAAGCTTTTATTTTTAATTTGTTTGCTCCTTCTGCTGCGAAATAAATCTCCTCATTTTTTTTGGTGTCCAGTTCTTTAAGTACATCTTCAATTTGACTTTTTTCAATTGCAAAAAATAATCGTTTTCCGTCTTGAACTATCGTAAAAGGTAAATACCGATTTTTCATAATTGTCCTCCTTTTTTAATAGTGAGTGACTTCTATATGTAGCTTTCGAAAATATAATATCACATTTTTGCCTTTATTTCAACATCTTTCGTGTTTTTATGTGAATATAAGTTGCATTTATTTTGCAGAATTGCATTTTCTTTTTCACTTGATGGTCACTATTTTAGTTTAGCATATTTTTGTATTTCATAAGCTTTTATTACATTATTTAGAAGCATTGCTACTGTCATTGGTCCTACTCCTCCTGGATTAGGTGTTATATATGATGTTTTTTCTTTTACATTTTCAAAATCTACATCTCCACAGAGCTTGCCATTTTCATCTCTATTTGTTCCTACATCAATGACAATTGCTCCCTCTTTTACCATATCAGCTGTTACTATATTTCTTTTTCCTGCAGATGAAATAATAATGTCTGCTTGCAATAGTTCTTCTTTTAGATTCTTGGTTTTTGAATGACAAATTGTTACTGTAGCATTTGCATTTAGCATACATTCAGCCATAGGTTTTCCAACTACATTGCTTCTTCCAATGATTACAACCTTCTTTCCGGTTAAGTCAATTTTATATTCTTCAAACATTTTCATAATTCCAAGTGGCGTGCATGGTGTGAAAATTGGGCAATTAGAGTCAAGCAATCCAATATTGTAAGGGTTGAAACCATCTACGTCTTTGTTTTTGTCAATTGCATTTGCAACGTTTTGTAAATTTATTTGCTTAGGAATTGGATATTGTACTAAAATCCCATTAATATTTTCTTCGCTGTTTAATTTGTATATTAAATCAATAAGCTCTTTTTCTGAAACACTTTCATCCAAGTGGAATTCTTCAAATTTTATTCCTACTTCTTCGCAAGCTTTGCTTTTTATTCTAATGTATACTTTTGAAGCTTCATTATTTCCACAAAATATAACTGCAAGTTTAGGCTCTATTTGTTCCTTTTCAACTCGTTCTTTTAAACTCATCCTTACTTTTTTAGCTAGTTGTTTTCCATCTATTAAAATCATACTTTTTTCCTACCTTATAAATTCGTTGCCTTTTTACAATCTATGTAGAAGATCATCATAAATCTCAAATGTATAAAACTGTATTACATTTTTACTTCTTGTAGTCTATTAAAAAATAAGTATTGTTATTTTTCTACGTTTCATAAATTTATTACTTTTTCATAATTTATTTAAAAACAGATTACCACGACGATCCTCCTCCGCCTCCAGAGCCTCCTCCAGAAAATCCTCCACCGGAGAATCCTCCACCGCCAGAGCTACCTCCAAAG
>CACXCH010000078.1 GCA_902766085.1 uncultured Eubacteriales bacterium | reverse complement strand
TTTGCTTTGCATTTTGCAATTACATCTTTCAATTTTGAATTACTCGTCGGATCAGGTCCACCTGCTTTAACTGCAATTAAAATTTCTCTCCCTAATTTTGTAAATATTTTTCCTTTTGCTGCATCTGCTTTTCCTTTTTTGGCTTGAATATTGTGCCATTTTGAATGTCCTGACATAGTAATCCTCCTTCTTATTTTTATAATACTTTTACATTTTACCACGTTTTTTCGAATTTGTGTAGCCTTTTTTGCAAATAAAGTTAATTTAAGTTATAGTTTGCTTTTGCAATAAAAAGCTGGAGAACATAATATTAAAGTTATAGTTCATTAGCTATTAGTTATAAGATTTTAAATTCAAAAATTATCGAAAGCGTCTTCTTAAAAGTTTTATGCTGATTTTCTTAGTTCAATTGCATGTCTTCTAGCAATTTCTGTAACATCACCATTTGAAATCCTTGCTATTTCATTAATTATTTCATTTTCGTCTAGATGTTTTATAACTGTATGTGTTCTTTCATTTGACGTTACTTTACTTATGAAGTAGTTTTCATCTCCTTTGGCTGCTATGCTTGGTTGATGTGTAATACAAATAACTTGATGGTTCTTTCCTATTGTTTTTAATTTTTGTCCAACAGATTTTGCTGCTTTTCCACTAATACCTGTATCAATTTCGTCAAAAATCATAACTGGAATTTTATCAGAATTAGCTAACACTGTTTTTATCGCAAGCATTATTCTTGACATTTCCCCTCCTGATGCTGTTTTTGAAAGCTCATGTTCATCTTCACCTAGGTTAGTTGAAATTAAAAATTTAATATCGTCTTTTCCATATTTATTAAAATTTTCTAGCTTATCTATTTTAATAGAAAACCTTGCATTCGCAAGTTCTAAGTCCTGCAATTCCGAGTTAACTTTGTTGCTTAAAATATTGGCAAAATTTAGTCTAATCATATTCATTTTTTGAGATAGATTATTAAGTGTTTGTTCTATTTTCTTTATTTCTTTTTTCTTTTTCTCGTTGTATTCATCTAAGTTATTAATTCTATCTATCTCTTTTTCAATTTTAGTTTTGTACTCTAAAATTTCTGAAATATTATTTCCATATTTGCGCTTTAGGGAATTTATTAAATCAATTCTATTTTCGACCTCATCTCTCTCATTTTCGTCAAAATAGGTATTGTCAAAATCAGAAAGGTCTCTAGAAAACTCTTCTATCTCATAGTAAATACTTTTTAATCTTGATAATTTTTCGTTATATTGTTCATCAAGATTACTAATCCTGTCAATTGCTTTTATAGCATTGTCAATATTGTCAACTGCACTTTCGCATGAATTTGAGGCTTCATTTAAGCTAACAGTTATTTTTTCGTTATTTTCAAATAACTTGCTTTTTTGGTGTAGTTCTTCTTCTTCACCTTCCTTGAGATTTGCTTGGTCTATTTCATCAAATTCATATTGTAATATGTCAAGCTGTCTCTTTTTTTCCTTCTCATCTCCTAAATTTTCTTTAAGTTCGTTTTTCAAATCACAATATTTTTTATAATTGTTTTGATACTCTGATAGAATATTCAATAATAATTCTCCTGAAAAATTATCGAGGTATTTTATATGATTTCTATCATCTAAAATATTTTGATTATCATTTTGACCGTGAATATCAATAATGTTACTCATAAATGTTTTTA
This sequence comes from uncultured Eubacteriales bacterium, assembly GCA_902766085.1. GTDB lineage: Bacteria > Bacillota > Clostridia > TANB77 > CAG-508 > CAG-793. Next base: position 320 of record CACXCH010000078.1, on the reverse strand, counting down.
ATTCAGTAACAGTTACAAGTCTACCATTAATTTTACAAGAGTTTTTACCATTAGAATGAACTTCTCTACTAATGATTATGTTACCTTCGTCAGATAATTCATTATCAGGCAAAAACAAATTAAGTTCAACGAAAGAATAAGTTTCTCCCTTCCTAATTATGTCTTTAGAGAAACGTCCTCCACAAATAATATTAATAGCATCAATAATTAATGTCTTTCCTGCACCTGTTTCCCCAGTAAAAACATTTAGGCCTTTACCTAACTCAACGTTTAAATCATCGATAATTCCAATATTTTTAATGTGTAGTGTAGTAATCATA
>CACXCH010000077.1 GCA_902766085.1 uncultured Eubacteriales bacterium | reverse complement strand
GGAGATAATGGAATATTAACACAGTCTAAAAGAGCGGTTATAACAAATGAATTTTCAAAATATCAAGAAGAGTTTGAGATGTTTAAAACAAGCAAGACAATGGATAATGCAAGAGATACTGAAGGAGATAAATTTAGCTTAAGTTCTCTTTCAGCTGGAAAATATGTGTTATATTACAATACAATACCTGATGATGAAAAAAATGGAACAATAAAAAATGTAATACCAAGCATAAGTGATAAATATATAGACTATTTTCAGATTATAAAAGGAGAATTACTATTCAATTCAGATGATAATCAATTAACAAAAATAGCTTCAGATTTAGGAATAAAACAAAGTCCATGGGATATAGTTGCGGGAAGATTACTTTCATCAGATAAAAACCTAGCCTTACAAGATAATGATGGAACAATAACAATACCGGCAACTGTTACATCAGTTGAAGAGGGAGCATTTGCTAATGTAGATGTAAAAAAAGTCATAATTCCATATACAGTAAAGGAAATAAAACAAAGCGCATTTGCAAGTAATGATAAAATTATAGAAGTGGAGATACAAACAAGAACAAAATCTGATGGAACTATTGAAGGATGTGAGAAAATTGGAGACAGTGCCTTTAGTAAATGTTCTTTACTAACTAAGATAACAATTCCAACAACTGTAAAAGAAATTGGAGCATACGCATTCAGTGAATGTATTTCATTACCTAGTATTGAAATTCCAGGAAGGGTTTCAGAAATAAAGATAGGAACATTTAGTTCGTGTTATAATCTGAAAGAAATAAAATTAGAAGAAGGTATAAATAAGATAGACACTGGAGCTATGCCAAATATAAATGTAAAAAAATTAACAATTCCAAGTACAGTTAATAAGATAGAATCTAATGCACTAACATACTTAACAGCAGATTTGCTAGAAATTAAAAGTAAAGATATCAATCTTGCAGGAAATGCACTTAGAGGTGCAATCATAAAGAAAGTCGATATTCCTGAAAATGGAAATTTAAGATGGGCAAGCGATAACTATACTTTAATGAATACAAAAAATGATAATGAAGTCGTTTTTATATATTATTCCAATATTTATACTATAAGTGAATACAAAATTCCGGATGGCGTAAAAAACTGGGCATTTCAATTACCAAGAAATATAACAAAAATAGTAATACCAGCATCATTAGAAACAATTGATACTTATACAATTTGGATGAATGTAGAAGATATTGATACATCAAAATCAAGTAGATTTGTAACATTATCAATCAATAAAAATAATGATAGAATTTTATTTGAGAGAAATGGAGATAGTGAACTTTTTTTAAGGGCATATCTTAGAGCACATTCATCTGATATTAATATTCCAAATATTATAATTGACCAGGGAAAACAGAAAAAGATAAAAAAGGTAAGTAATAATGGACTAATAAATATAAGTGAGGATAATATAGTTAACAAACTTACAATAGATGCTGATGAAATTGAAAGTGGAATATTTGCATGGTATACACATGTAAATGAATTGGATATTGGTAGAAATGTGAGCAAAATTGATTCGGCATTTATACCTACTTCAGATGATAATGATGATAATTTCAACTTCGAGATTGTGGTGGATTCAGCAAATACAAGATTTTATGCAAAAGATAAAATTTTGTATGAAAGAAATGAAACAGGTTATACTGTAAAAAATATTATATTAAGACCAAAAGAGGGAGAAAATATTACAATCAATATACCCAAAACAATAAACAATGAAAATGTAACTACAATTGGAGGACGTAGCTTTTGGAATCAAAACACAATTACATATCTAAACATTCCTGATACTATAACTAATATCGAAGCATACAAAGATAACTCAAGTGGACGTACATTTGGTCCGTTTAATAATTGCAAAAAACTTAAAGAGGTAACAATTCCAAAATCAGTTACTAAAATATGTAATGAATGTTTTGCAGGATGTTCAGAATTAGAAAAAATAAATATGCCTACAAGTGAAAAAAACAACAAAATAGAAGGAGCTCCATGGAGCACAGTAATAGGAATGAGAGCAATTAAATGGAAAAACTAAAGATCAATCTTTTCTTGGAGAAGTTTATGAATGAAAGTATCAATTTAAATCAATAGCTAAAGAGAGGATTGATCTCGAAAAAGAAAAAATATGTCAAAAATTTTACTATGTAGATAAATGTGAAGTTTATAAATATATAATTCCAGAATTAGGAAACATACGGATTAGATGAAATGGAATACTATGACTATATGAAATTTGCAAATAAAATATCTATAGGACTTGGACCTAAGACTGCTAGAGATATAATATGTAAATTAAAACAAATTCTTTGCTATGCAGAAGATAAATATGATTTAAGAATACGCATTAGAAAAATAAAACTTCCTAAATTAAGTAATAAAATTAAGCAATGAAATAATAAACTCTTTATAAGCAATAATTCAAATAAAACTTATAATGAGTTATTTTTATTTGTTATTGAAAAAAAGTGCAGAAAATTGACAAATTTTGTCGATGTTTGT
>CACXCH010000076.1 GCA_902766085.1 uncultured Eubacteriales bacterium | reverse complement strand
GATGTGGCGGAACTGGTAGACGCGCTGGTCTTAGGAACCAGTGCCAACGGCGTGGGGGTTCGAGTCCCTTCATCTGCACCAATGACGTTTCTGTTCGAACTTTTAAAGTAAGAATAGAATGAGATATGAAATCAATCAGAGAAATCTGGTTGATTTTTTTGTTATATACAAAAAAATCGCCATCAAGGAAGGATGGTGTTTATGAAGATAATTAAAGAAGAATTGCAATTTGAAGAAAATTTAAAACAAAGGCTTGAGTTTATATGTGAGTTTGCAAAGGTTACTCCTACTTTTATAAATGGTAGTATTAGAAAGTTAGATAAAACTAATTTATCTTATATCGAACCACATAGAGTAATAATTAAAAATAATACTTTTTTAGTATTTAATTATTCAAATGATGTTTATATTTCTAATCTGACTAAAAAGATAAAATTATCAGAACTAGAAGAATATCTTAAAACTATTATGTAGCAAGGGTTTGACATTTCTAGAAATCGTGATATAATGTTGCTAGTAAAATTATTATGTTTATTAGGAGATGTTGTATATGATTTTAAGCAAATTGTATTTAACAATAGAAATATTTAATGCAAAGAGGTGTCAATAGTAGTTTTGAGTGCTATTGTGCCTCTTTTCTTTATTTTATATAAATTTTTAGAATGGAGGTTTTACAAATTGAACGATGAAAAGAAAAAATGTGGATTATACTTAAGAGTATCAACAGATGACCAAGCAAGAGAAGGTTTTAGTTTACCAGAGCAAAAGGAACGTTTAGAAATATTCTGTAAATTGAAAAACTATGAAATTATAGATTATTATGAAGATGCAGGAATAAGTGCTAAAACTGGTAATAATAGACCAGAATTTGAAAGATTAAAAAGAGATATACAAGCTAAAAGAATAAATACAATTGTAGCTTTAAAACTTGATAGAGTTACAAGAAGTATTTATGATTGGGAAAATCTAATGACTTTTTTAGATGAGAATGATGCCTTTATAGATTGTGTAAATGATGAAGTAAATACAACAAATGCCAATGGCAAAATGATTTCAAGGCTATTAATGAGTGTTAGTCAAAATGAAATTGAAAGAACAAGTGAAAGAACAAAAATAGGTTTAGCAGGTGCAATAAAACAAGGTCATATTCCTCATGTTGCTCCACTAGGCTATAAACATGAAGATAAAAAGTTAGTTATTGATTATGCTACTAAAGATATTGTAGTTAGAATTTATGATTTATATTATAATGGAAATTCATATCAAACAATTAGCAATATTTTTAACGAAGAGCAAGTTTTAGGAAAGACAAATTGGAGAGATTCTACGATAGTAACAATTCTAGAAAACGAGATATATAAAGGCGATTTTGTTCATGGTAAGAGAACTAAAAATCCAATTTACTATGAAGATGTTGTAGAACCAATAGTTTCAAAAGAAATGTGGGAAGATTGCCAAGTGCAAAAGAAAAAGAATTCTAGAAGTTATAAGAGGACATTAACATATCTATATCTGCAAAAATTAAAATGTCCAAAATGCAATAGGATTTTAGGTGGCAAGGCTACTACAAAGAAAAATGGTAAAGCATATTTTTATTATTACTGTAATGATTGTAAGATTGAATTCAAAGAAAATGTAGTAACAGAGTATTTCAGCCAGTTTATAGATGAATTAACTGAATATGATTCTGTTGTAAATCAATTCTTTTTGCCTATGATAAAGCAAAAATTTGATGAACCTAAAGAACAATTAGAAAAAGAGATTAAAAACCAAAAAGCTAAACTAGAAAGAATAACAACAGCATATATAAATGGTTCATTTGAATTAGATGAATATAATAAACGAAAGATAATTGTTGAGAATGCTATTAAAGAATTAAAAAGTGAATTAGAGGCAACTAATTCTTCTGAAGAATTTAGATTTACACCAAAAGATATATTATTAAAACGAGATATTGATTTTTTAAATAAACTAAAACTTAATAAAGAATATCAAGAAAGAACTAGAACTTGGAAAGATTATACACGAGAAGAACAAGCAGAACTAATAATGAAATATGTAGATAATATAGAACTTGATATGCTAGGCGAAGTAATTGCAGTAAAACAAATTAATTTTAGAGAGTCAATTTGTAAACCATGCCAAGAATTATATGATAATGGTTATATTGATACACTTAAACCTATGATACTTGGCAATGTACTAGGAAATGTTAGATTTAGTAATTATCTTCCAGAAGAAGAATATGGTGAAATAATTATGAGATTAAGACAATATTATGATGTTAGATATATGGAAGCGACATACTATGTAAAAGACCAAGTGTTTTACTTTGATTTTGCAGAAGATAATAGTGCTATTGTTAGAGTGTTTCCTTTAGAAGATTATTACAAACTTGATCCAGATAATAAAATGGAAACTTACCAATTTGGAATTTTATATATTGATGAAGAAGATAGATTTGAAATGCAAGATATAAATACTGCTTTTGATTATATTCCAGATGAAAGCAATGACAGTGTTATTTATATGAAAGACCCTACTCCTATTTCGATAGGTGTTAAGCCAGTAAGATTCTCCGAAGAAGATACAGAAGAAAAATAAAATGTTGCAAGATACAAAAGATTACTTCTGTTTGAGCAACATTTTCAAAAATAGATGAATGAATTTGTTTTGAAGAAAACAAAATTTAGGCAGATATTTTTGTATCAATTTGAAAGTAATTTCAAATTGATTTGCCTCGCAGAGCCCCCGAGTTTAGATG
>CACXCH010000075.1 GCA_902766085.1 uncultured Eubacteriales bacterium | reverse complement strand
GTATCACTATCAACACTTATTGGAAAAGAATTTGGAATTGAATCACCATATTTTGCAATAAGCTTTATATTTAGTCTTATAGTAATGTATGATGCAGCAGGAGTAAGGAGAGCTGTTGGAGAGCAGGCAAAGATATTAAATGATATTATGTCTGATAAAAAAACGACAAATGCACAAAAGTTGCAAGAAATGACAGGACACACACCATTTCAGGTAATTGTAGGAGCACTAATAGGATTTCTTGCAGGAATAATATTTTAGAGCTTTAGATAAGTAACAAAAGAACCTATATTTAGAATTTAAAATAATTATAAGTACATTTAGATTTTGAAATTAATAAATTGTAAAGATGTTTCCTGCAAAAGTTATAAAGGAGTAAGAGGTGAATAATATGACAGATATTGAAATAGCTAAAAAAAGCAAGTTAAAAAAGATTAATGAAATCTTAAACGAACTAAATGTTCCTGAAGACGAATACGAACAATATGGAAAATACAAGGCAAAAATTTCTTTAGACTATTATGATCAAATCAAAGATAGAAAAAATGGAAAATTAATTTTAGTTACATCAATCAATCCAACTCCTCTAGGAGAGGGAAAAACAACGGTATCAATTGGGCTTGCAGATGGAATAAACGAAATACTAAGCCAATCAAATAACAACAAAAAATGCATTCTAGCTTTAAGAGAACCATCGTTAGGCCCTGTATTTGGAATAAAGGGCGGAGCAACTGGAGGAGGATATTCCCAAGTAGCTCCAATGGAGGATATAAATTTGCATTTTACTGGAGATATTGATGCAATTACATCTGCAAATAATTTGTTAAGTGCCATTATTGATAACCATATTTATCAAGGCAATGAGCTAAAAATAAAAAAAGTAACATGGAGAAGATGTTTAGATTTAAATGATAGAGCTTTAAGAAATGTAACGATTGGAGTAGATAGTATAAATGAAAGAGAAGAACATTTTGATATATCAGTTGCTTCGGAAATAATGGCAATTTTGTGTCTTGCAACAGACTTAAAAGATTTAAAACGTAGAATTGGAAATATTATTATAGGTTATAATGAAAGTAATGAGCCAGTAAGATGCAAAGATTTAAAAGCAGAAGGAAGTCTTACAGTTTTACTAAAGGATGCAATAAATCCTAATATTGTACAAACACTTGAAAACAATCCTGCAATTATACACGGAGGGCCATTTGCAAATATTGCACACGGTTGCAATAGTCTTGTTGCAACAAAAATGGCGTTAAAATTAGGAGATTATGTTGTAACGGAAGCGGGATTTGGAGCTGATTTAGGAGCAGAAAAATTTTTAAATATAAAATGTAGAAAGCTAGGAATTTCTCCAGATGCTGTAGTTATAGTTGCAACATTAAAAGCCTTAAAATATCATGGAGGAGCATCAAAAGAGGAGTGTGAGAATAAGAACACTGATGCTTTGAAAAAAGGAATTAATAATCTAAAAAAACACATTCAAAACATTAAATCTTTTGGACTAAATGCAATAGTTGCAATAAATAAATTTAATTTTGACACAGAAGAAGAAATTAAAATCTTAAAAGATGAAATTAGTGACATTGCTGAAATTTCGCTAGTAGAAAGTTGGAGCCAAGGTGGGAAAGGCGCAATAGATCTTGCTCAAAATGTTATTAAGCTATGTAAAAAAGATCATAGCTTCAAGCATACTTACGAATTATCAGATAGTATTGAAGAAAAAATAAGAAAAGTAGCAACAAATATTTATGGAGCAAAAGGAGTAATATTTTCAGATGAAGCAAAAGAAGAAATCGAAGAATTACAACAAGATAATGATGCAAGCATAGTTCCAATTTGCATAGCGAAAACGCAATATTCATTATCAGATGATGCAAAAAATTTGTTATGTGACAAAGAATTTAACATCAATATAAAATCAGTGCAATATAAAGCTGGAGCTGAATTTATAGTAGTAAAAACAGGCAATGTTATGACAATGCCGGGGTTGCCAAAGATTCCATCTGCAGAAAAAATAGACATTGACGAAAATGGAAATATAGTAGGAATTTTCTAACTAAAATGTATTTAATGGAATATATAGTTTGTTGCAGTAATGAAAAAATAAGCAATTGCTTTTGAAAAAATGCAATGATTTGAACAAAAATTTTAAAGTATCTATTAAAAAAATTTGCTTTTTCTGAAATTTAAAGTCTTGCGAATACTAACTACCAAACTAAAAAATAGGAAAATTTAATCAATTTTGTATATGAAAACCTTTTTTGGAAATAATAGTTTCAAAAGAGGTTTTTTAGTTTGAAAGAAACATTATCTTCCAACTATGTGTGCCTTCAAAGCAAAAAAGAAAGGAACGGAATTTTGTATGCAAGGCAAATTAAAAATAGGAATTTTACTAGCGATATTCTTTTCACTATTCATAACATACAATATAATCATTAGAAATCAAGTAACTTATGCCACATCACGATATGGATCAAGTGGCTCAGAAGTAAAAACAATCCAGACCAAATTAAAAAATTGGGGTTATTACTCAGGCACAGTAGATGGAATATATGGAAGCAAAACACTTGCAGCAGTAAAAAAGTTTCAAAAGAAAAATGGTCTAACGGCAGATGGTATAGCAGGAACAGAAACATTGCACGCGCTAGGCATATATTCATCATCAAGCTCATCATCAAGTTCATCTCAAGTAAGCAACAGCAATTTAAACCTAATAAGTAGATTTGTATATGCGGAATCAAGAGGAGAGCCATATACAGGGCAAGTAGCTGTAGCAGCAGTAATATTAAATAGAGTAAAAGACAGCAGATTTCCAAACACTGTATCAGGGGTAGTATATCAATCAGGAGCATTTACTTGTGTAAGCGACGGACAAATTAATTTAACACCGGATAGTACAGCTAAAAAAGCAGCACAAGATGCAATAAATGGATGGGATCCATCGTACGG
>CACXCH010000074.1 GCA_902766085.1 uncultured Eubacteriales bacterium | reverse complement strand
TCCTTGATTTTTCATTGCTTCTAATTTCATTTTATAAGCAAATGCTCTTTCACTTGGTAATACATCAGTTCTTTGTAAATTACTATCTACCATTGTTATAACTGCCATATCTCTATCCATCTCCCTCACATCAACTTTTATTTCCTTAACGCCTAATCTTAAACAAGCATATTTTCTTCTGTGTCCACTTAATAATTCATATCCTCCTGTTTCAAGTGGTCTTACAATGGGATTTTCAATAATTCCATTTTCTTTAATACTTTCTATAAGTTGTTCCATATCTTCATTATCTTTAACTTTATATGGATTATCTTTAAAATCGTGTAATTCTGTTATCTTTACTATCTTTTCCATAATTAAAATTCCTCTCTTTCTTGTTTTTTGACACAAAAAAAGAGCAAGATAATTTATTTTAAATAAATCTACCTTGCTCCATAATCTCTTTGTTTCTTTTTATTTTGTTCTTCTATTTGTTTTATTATTTCATCAGGAACTTGATCAAGTAACTTTTTATATTTATTTTTCTCGTGTTTCATATTTTCAAGTTTAATATAATTATTAGTTTTTTCATCATCTAGTTTTTTACTTAAATCATCTTTTTCATCATATAGTCTTGAAATCTTTTTAGATTTTGTATTTATTTGGTCTTTTAAGCTTTCTATATATGGCTCTAATCTTTCTAATTCTTTTTCAAATCTTTTAGCCTGTGGTAAAAAAGTAACAAGTATTTCCGTTATTTGTTCCTTTGATTTCTTTAAATTAAACGCATTTGCATTATTTAGCATTTTAGTTAATTGTTCATATCTACTATCAAGCATTGTGCTTAACTTAAATAACCAAGTAGGAATATGCTTTCGTTTTGTTTCAATTGATGATTTTCCTCTTTCTAGTTCGTTCCATCTTTCGTGCATACACTCAAAGTAGTCCGTTTGCCATTGTGATAGCGACTTTTGATTTCCTAGTATAGATTTTGCAGACAATTTATTTTCTTTATTTATTGGACAAAAAACAAGGTGCATATGTGGGTTTGATTCGTCCATATGCACCACTGCTGAAATAATATTTTGTTTTCCAACTTTATCTATCATAAAATCTGTTGCTCTTTTAAAATATTCTTTTTGCTCTGCAAGACTTAACTTTTGCATAAATTCAGGCGAGGCTGTTATAATAGTTTCAACTAATTTAACGCTATCTTTTCTAGTTTTGCAATTTGACTCTTTTATCAAGTCTTTTACTTTTCTACCATAAGTGTATTTTGGTGGCTCTATTATATGATAATTCTGATTTGACCTATCTATATCAATATCAGGATTACTTTTATATATTTCTTTTTTTCGTTCGTTATGTCTTTCACAACTACCGATTGCACCACCTTTTAATTTTTTAAATCTTAATATTGTATATGACATTTAAAAAAAATCCTTTCTGCTGTCACTAAATCTTATAAGTGACGGCTGTAAAAAAATTGCTGTCACCTGTCAAAGTATTGAAAATACTATATTTTATAAAATAGGTGACGGCAGTGACGGCAAAAGTGAAATAACGGCAATGTCACTTCTTGCTGTCACTAAAACAATAGAAAATAAAACTTGTTTTAGTTTCTATTGCAACGGCAATATCAAATAAGTTTGATGTTGCCGAGCAAGTAAAATATATAGTATATATTTTATCTTGCAGTATTTTGAGCAAAGCGAAAAATACTATTGACTAATTGAAAATTAAAATTGCGATTAGCAATTTTATATTTGAAATTGGTCAATAAAAGGGAGTCCAGAGGGAACATCTGGCACACAACTTTGCTTTGCAAAGTGTAGTGTGTTATACCATAATGCAATTTTGGTAAAGAAAGTGCTGAAAAATGCTTTGCATTTTTCTAGCACATTTCTTTGACAAAACGCGAGTGGTGTTTTTACTTTTTCGTTGGAAAAGTAAAAATCACTATGAGCATATTTGCGTTATGGTATTATCCGTTTTGATTTGCTCTTGTTTAAATGATGATATAATTATGGAATATGCTATAACTTATGTGTTAGCAATAATTATATAATCAAAACGGGGCTACACTTGAAAAGGCTCTGACATAAAAATAATGACAGCAATTTAGTGACATCTCCGTTATCTGCTATTTGCTGTCACTGCTGTCACTAAATCTTGGTATTTCACTATTATCAATGTTTTTATCAGTGACAGCAAAATTTTTGTCGCTGTCATAAGTGTCATTATTTTTAAATAAATCAATTTGTGTTGGCTCACTTTGTTCTTGTATCTCATACTTAAATATTAGTAATCGTTTTTCATTTGTTCTGCCTGTTTGAAATTCTATATTGTTATCTTTTAATATCGTTCCTTTATATTCAATTAGTTTCTTTGTAAGGAGTTGTGGCTTAATTGTAATGTCATTTAGTATTTGCAATAATTCGGTAGCACTACCTTGCCATTCTCCTTTAATTCTTATAAAATCTACTATCTTGAATATAATATCAGGTGCATTTTGTAGTTCAATATCTTTTTGAAATGACCTATCAACTAAAATCCATTTACAATTTTCAAATCTTAATGTAAATGTTTGATATTCTACATCTCTGCCTGTAATACTTAAAGTTCC